>CAZNNA010000115.1:1278-9891 GCA_964573825.1 uncultured Treponemataceae bacterium | reverse complement strand
GTCTCGAGGCCCCGCTCGCCCGAGCGCCGCATGAAGGCCCAGTCGAACTCGACCGAGGTAGCCTCCGCCGAGGCCCCGGCGACGCAGAGGAGGCACAGGCAGCACGAGAGGAGCGAACGTTCCATAGCCTTATATCGTAGCGCCTCGGAACGCGGAAAACAAGGCGACGACTGGAGGCTCGGGTCGCGGGAGCGCCGCGGGTGCGCGGGACGCGGGTACCCGCTGTCGCAGGGACGGGCCTTTGCGCTATCATGGAGCCATGACCTACCTCACCGGCTTTCATGCCATGGAAGAATTCGTTCGCTCGGGCAATACCAAGGGCGCCACCCTCCTCGTCGCCTCCTCGGGCCCGCGCGTCAAGAAGATACTGGAGCTGGCGGCCAAGGCCGGCCTTAGGCCGCGGGCCGTCGAGGCCCGCGAGCTGGATGCCCTGGCGCCGGACAACCGGGGCGCGGCCATACGGCTCGACTCGGCGCCCGAGGCCGGGACGGCCGTAGACCTGGACGAGTGGCTCGGGAGAGGCGTCCCCGAGCGGGCCCTCGTCGTCGTCCTGGACCACCTGGAGGATCCTCACAACCTCGGCGCCGTACTGCGCTCCGCCGACGTCTTCGCTGCCGACCTCGTCATCGTTCCCGAGCGCCGGGCGGCCAGGGAGACCGACGCGGTGGCCCGCGCCTCCGCGGGCGCCGTGGCCTACGTGCCAACGGCCACCGTGGCCAACCTGGCCCGGGCCCTGGAGCGGCTCAAGGAGGCGGGCTTCTGGACCTACGCCGCGGACATGGGCGGCTCTCCCCTGCCCGAGGCCGAGCTATCCGGCCGCGTGGCCCTGGTGCTCGGCGCCGAGGGCTCGGGCGTGTCGCGACTCCTCAAGGAGCGCTGCGACGGCGCCCTGTCCATCCCGCAGTTCGGCCACGTCGACTCGCTCAACGTCTCGGTGGCCGCCGGAGTACTCCTCTACGAGGCCAGGAGGTGCCTCGGGCCGCCTTCGTCGGCCCGCTAGCCCTGGCTAGGGTCCATACGCCTCGTCGGGCAAGGCGCGGCGCCAGGCCGTCGCGGTCGCCCCGGCCTCGGTACCCGCGGCCAGGCAAGCCTCGAGCCCCTTGCCATCCTCGCGAGCGGCCAGGAAGCCGGCGATGAAGGCGTCGCCGCAGCCGACCGTTGAGCCGGATACGTCCCGGGCGAGCGCGGGCCAGGGGACGTCCCGTTCCGAGGCGCCGTCCAGGGCCAGGACGCCCTGCCTTCCAAGGGTCACTACCACGAGGCGCCCGAGCCGGCGGGCTACGCGACGCATGCCGGCGACGGCGGCGTCGCCCGGCGTCCCCGGCCAGCCGACGAAGCCCACGGCCGCGTATCGCATGGCCTCCGAGAGGCTCGCCTCGCTGTCGAAGCGATAATCCAGGAAGTCCCAGTACGCCTCGACCCCGTCGAGGCGGCCGGCGGTCCCGAGCCTCAGGGCCTCTCGCCTCACCGGCGGGACGAGCACGGCGAAGACGCTCGCCGCCCGGGCCACGCAGGCTTCCTCCTCGGTTCCCAGGCGCAGGTCGGCCCAGACGCCGGGGTCGTAGTTCCCCATGGCCGGGCTGCCGTCGCGGCCGAGCCTGATGTCTATGCGGGCGCTCCGGCCCCGCGCCTCTAGGGGACCGGGACCGAGCCCCAGCCCGTGCCGCTCGACGAAGGGCGCGAAGAGGGCGCGGTCGCCCTCCCCTATCCTCGTGACCAGGATGCGCCTTCCCGGCCTCCGCCGCCAGTGCCAGGCGAGGTTGAGGACGCCCCCCCGGGTAGGGCGAGCCCCTCGTCGACGTAGCGGTCGACGGTCAGGGGCCCGAGGAGGACGAACCCGTCCCTAGTCAATCCATATCTCCGAGTAGTCGTGCTCGCGCTCGCACCATCGGCAGACGAAGGTGTCGGTGCCCGGCTTTCGCACGAAGGACGTCTCCACGTTCTCCTTGTGCGCCGGGTGCGATATGCAGTTATCGTTACGGCAGGCTATGTCGCTGAAGTTGTAGATGCGAGGGGGCATGCCCAGGCGGTACTTCTTGACGACGCTCCTGTCCTTTACCAGGTTGAGCGTGCATCCCGGCGACAGGGCCCCGAGGCGCTTCAGGTCCTTCTCGCCGAAGGATAGCACGTCGGGTACGGAGACGATGCCCTTGAAGGCGCCGGCGTTGTTGTGGTAGACGCCGTGGGACGAGCGCAGGTTGAGCCCCAGTACCCGGCGTATCTTGTCGATGCGGTTCCATATCTCCTCTACGGGCCGGCCCGAGGCGATGTGGTCTATGACGAGGCCGGACTCCACGGGCTTGATGCCTACCTTATACTCCGGCTTGGCGGCGCCGCCAGTGGTCGCCTCGACGACGAAGTCCTCGTCGACAGCGCGGGGGACCAGTCCCTCGCCCTCGAAGTCGTCGCCGAGGACGCCCGCGACCATGGCCATCTCCACGGCGCGCGTGTAGTAGCCGTTGGCCGACTGCGCGTCCCAGGCGTTGAGCGGCGTGTCGTCCAGGAAGGTCGGGATCACCGGCGCCATGCGGTCGCGCGGCAGGGGGTGGTAGAAGCGCGCGCCGGCCGGGAGGCGGTCGAGCATGTCCTTGCGGAAGGTGACGGCGCGCCTGAGGGCCGGGGCCTTCTCCAGGACCGACTCGCCCATGCGCTCTAGCTGCAGGCGGGTGAAGTACCAGATGGTCGCCGCCTTGCCCGAGGCCAGGTATTCGTCTATGGAACCGTAGAGCCTCACGTCGTAGCCGTTGCGGCGCATCTTGTCCACGTAGGCCTCGGGCATGGCGAGCTCGGGCGGGGCGACGAGGTCGACGGTCACCTGCTTGAAGGCGCGCAGCCCGTCGGCCTTGGAGTGCACCGTCCGCCCGTGGTAGAGGTCGCCGAGCAGCGCCAGGTGGATGCGCGAGTCGTCCCAGCCTAGCTGCTCGAGGAAGCTGAACTCGTCCAGGAACTCCTGGGTCGGGTGCTCGTGCTTGCCGTCGCCGGCGTTGATGAAGGACGGGCGAGCGTGGCCCGAGCGCTCGGCCCAGGGCCCCAGGTAATCGGCCAGCCAGGAGCACGAGCCCTCGAGCTTCGACCGTATGATGAAGCACGACTCGGGCGCGTAGCCCACGAGCATCTTGATGGCGTCGGTCAGGCTCTCGTTCTTGGCGAAGCTCGAGGTAGCCGCGTCGAACATGGTGGCGCGAACCTTGTGGAAGAGCGCCGCGTTGCGGAAGCTCTCGCGCGTCCTCGTCGAGTTCTCGAGGAAGATGAGGTAGGCGGAATAATCCGAGTCGTCGATCCTGAAGCGAGTCGCGTCCCCTCCCCGTGCCAGTTCCTCCTTGAGCTCGCGGGCCTTGCGGTATAGGTAGCGCTGCTCGTCGATCGACAGGTCCCCTACCACGCCGATCGATCTTCCCTTGAACGGTCCGTTACGCCTCATGTCTCTCCTCCTCGTAGGCTCGCCCTACCGGGCGCGCTAAAAAAAAGCGGAAGGCTTTCGCCTTCCGCTAGAATTACCGTCTCAACTCCGAAGACGTCGTCAACGCCTCCGGATCCAATAGCAGGAAGGACCCGGAAGGCCCCTGGGCGACGAGGCGCCCCCCGGCCTCGCTCAGGAAGGTCCAGCGCGTCACCGGCCCGGAGGCCGCCTTGAGTTCCAGGGTGGCGGGGTCGAAGCGCCCCAGGGCCCAGCCGTCGCCGCGCTTTACGACGGCGTAGAGCGACGAGCCTATCTTCCAGAGCGGCGTGTCGGCGAAGAGGTCGTCCTGGCCGTAGGTCACCTGGGAGTAGTCGGCCTTGGCCACGCGGACGAGCCGTACGGTCCCGGCGGCGCCGGTCGCCTGGCCGGCCACGGCGGCGTAGGCGTCGCCCAGGTCGACGGCCGTGGTCGCCCGAATGGTATTGAGGGCGCTCTTGCGTATGGTCTCGCCGGTCTTGAGGTCGACCAAGGCGATGCGGGAGAAGGGCTGGTTCGGGTCGACGAGCTCGAAGAGCGCCGTGCCCCCCGCCTCGCGTGAGGCCGCCGCGGCGACCTCTCCCTTGATGGCGTCCTTCTGGTCGCCGGCTACGGCGGCGCGATCGGCCGCTATCTCCGCGTCCTTGGCGACCGCGGCTTCCTCGCGCTTCTCCAGCGCCGCCTTGTCCTCCGCCAGCTTGGCCTCGCGCTCGGCTATGGCGGCGTCCTCGGCCTTGGCCTTATCGGAGACGGCTATGGTCGCCTCCTGATCGTCGCCCTTGGCCGCCTCGCCCGCTTCTGCGCCGGTAGCGGAAGCGGCGCCGGTAGCGGGGGCCGGTCCAGGGACCGCCTCCCTACCGGGCTCGGTAGCCGGAGCCTTGGGCGCCTCGGCGGCGCGACCCTCGGACACGCGGGCCTTCTCCTCGGCCAGGGCCTTCTCCTCGGCCTCGATGCGCGCGCGCTCCTCGGCTATGGCGGCCTTCTCCTCCTCCTGGCCGCGCTCCTTGAGGTCGACGACGTCCATGCGCTCGGCCACGCCGCCAGTGGGCGACTCGTCCTTGAGGCTCTGGACCGTCGGCTTATCGGTGATGGGCGTCGTATCGACCGACCCGAGCACGCCGGTCCCGGCTCGGGCCGATAGGGGGATTACGATACGTGAACGACCGGCCCACTCGTCCCAGCGCACCGAGAGGCCGGCGGTGCCGGGACTAAGCTCGCGCGTCACCACGGGCTTGTACCTGGCGGAGAAGTAGTCGAGCTTGCCGCGGTACACTGCGTTGTAGATGGTAATGAAGACGGCCAGCGTGTCGGCGTCCTTGGCGGAGTACGCGTAGGCGCCCTCCAGGTAACCGGCCACGATGCGCCTCAGGTTCTTCACGTGATCGACCCGTGCGCCTTCGCCGAGGAGTATGATGTCCGCGTCGAAGCCTACCTTAACCGATGGATCCACGGCGTGGATGACGGAATAGCGCCCTACGTCGCCCGAGCGCGTCGCGCCCCTGGCAACCGCCTGGCCAAGGGCCTTGCCTATGGCGCGGATCGACTCGGCGCTCTCTATGACGGAATGGGGTCCCTCGTAGTTGATGAACTCTATCGAGGCGCCCTGGGCGCTCGATACCTCGGTCTCGTCGACGTCCAGGGCGCCGACCGAGAGGGCGAGTCCGAGCGCGGCGCCGAGAGCGAGCATGCATCGTCGTATCATCGCCTTTCTCCTCCCGGCCGCGTACGGCCGCCATGCGCCTTAAGCTTACTAAGGCTTAGAGACGCGCGCGAGGGCCTTGCGAGCCCTGTCGCGAATATCGGCGGGGTAGGCCCCGCCGGCCAGCCGCAGGAGCGCGAGCGCTCCCGCCGTATCGTTCAGGGCCCCGCTAGCCCTATAGAGCCTATCTATCGCTTCTATCACCGCGAGCGCCGTGCGCTCGTCCAGGCGACGCTCGGCCGCCGCCGCGAAGGCGCCCAGGGCCCGTCCTTCCGGGTCCAGCCCTATCTCCGCCACGGCCATGGCCGCGGAGGCGCGTACCGCAGGGTCCGGGTCGCGGGCGAAGACCTCGCCGAGGACCGGCACCGCCCCCGCGAGTCCCAGGCTACCCAGGACCTCGCAGGCCCTGGCCCGGGGGAGCGCCCCTACGGGCGTCGGCCCCCGCGAGGAGACGCCCGAGCCGAAGGGAGCGCCCATGCGCCCTAGCGCGACGGCCGCCGCGTAGCGAGAGGCTTCGCCGGCCTCCGCACCTATAGTACCCGTTTTTATTTTTTTTTCAATATCGGCCAGGCGGGCCAGGGCCTCGTCGTCGTCGAAAGGCCGAGGCGACCAGCGGGCCTCCTCCTCCGCCGCCGCGTCCACGGCGGCCAGGTCGAGCGGCGCGGGCTCCGGCGCGGGAGCCGCTACGAGCCGGCGCTCGAAGCGATAGGCGTAGAGTATCCAATCGGAACCGCCTACGAGTACGGAGCCGCTCTCGGCTATCGCCGGCGGCGTTGCCGAGCCCCGTAGCCCTAGTTGGCGGTAGAGCGAGCCGTCGGGGCCGTAGCTCCGTACGGCTGAGGCGCTCAGGACGACGGCTCGTTCCTCGAAGGCCGCGAGCGTCGCTGTAGCGCCGCCGAGGGGCACGGAGGTACGCCAACGCTCCGATCCGTCGGGGGACAGCGCCAGTAGGGTACCGCCCGCGCCGAGGGCGTAGAGCCCGTCGCCCGAGGCTGCCGCCGCCAGGGGCCTGGAGCCGAGCGACCGGTCGGAGAGGGGTTCGAGCCTGGGTCCCAGGGCCAGCGCGCGGCCGTCGGCGAGCGCGGCGACGCAGGAGCGGCTCGTAGCCGCCACGGCGACGGGGGCGGAACCGGCGGCCAGGGCCGCCAGTTGCTGGCCGTCCGGGCCGTAGAGCGCCAGGCCGCCGTCCGACAGGCCGAGGAGGGGGCCTCCGCCCGGGCCGAGCGCCAGGTCGCTACTCGGGGGCGCCCCGAGGGAGACGAACCAGAGCCGCCTGCCGTTAGGGGCGTAGGCCGCGAGGCCCGACTCGAAGGCGACGTACAGGCGGCCGTCGGCGGCGAAGAGGGGCGGACGGGCCGGGACGGCGCCGAGGTCGACGCGCCAGGCCTCCTGCCCCGCCTTGTTGACGAGTACCAGGGCGCTCGGACCGTCGGATATGACGGCGCGACCGAAGGCGTCGCAGGCTATGAAGGCGGCCCGCCTCGAGGGAAGGACGCGCTTGCCCGTGGCGACGCCCTCGACGGTCAGCGTGAAGAGGGTACGCGAATCCGACAGGGCCCAGACCCGGGAGCCGGAGACTACCGGACCGGCGGTCACGACCCCTTCGACGGGGAAACGGAAGAGCGGCTCGGCCTGCTCCTGGCAGCCTGCGCGAGCGGCGCTGGCGAAGAGCAAGGCCGCCGCGAATGCGCGTCGCCCTAAGGCGCGTCGCTCGAAGGGCCGCCGCGGACACCGGGCGGGACGCCCCATCCTAACCGAGCCTGAAGCGAACATGGCTCTCCAGGTGGGAGGTCTGCGGGTAGAAGTCGTAGAGCCTGGCGAACTCCACCTCGTAGCCGTGGGCGGCGAGGAAGCCGGCGTCGCGCGCGAGCGACACCGGGTCGCAGGAGACGTAGGACACGACTCCGGGGCGGGCGGCGGCGAGCCATTCCCTGACCTCCCGCGACAGGCCGGCCCTCGGAGGGTCCGCGACGACGAAGTCGTAGCGCCTGCGCGCCTGGGGACTCCGCGTCCAGGCCTCCAGGCTCGTCGCCGCGAAGGAGGCGCCGGGGCCTACGTTGGCGCAGGCGTGTCCCACGGCCGAGGCGTTCTGCTCGACGCAGGTCAGTCGGGAGCAGCGCCCCTTGAGGAAGGCCGCGAAGAGCCCCACGCCGCAGTAGAGGTCGGCCCCGGACTCGCCCTCGAGCCCCTCGGCCACGCTCGGCGCGAGTACGGCCGCGAGGGCGAGGTTGCTCTGGAAGAAGCCGCCGGTATCGAAGCGGAAGGTCCTGCCGGCGACCGTAGCCTCGGCGACCGGATCGACGCCCTCGACGAAGACCCGTTCGCCGTTACCGAAGGCCGTGAAGCGCCCGGAGCCGGGGGCTCCGCCGCGGGCCTCGAGCCAGGCGCGCAGCGTCGGCGCGAGCACCGGGCAGGAGGTCAGGGGCAGCGCCTCGTCGGAATTTCGCCGGGAGAACCCCAGGAAGCCGCCGGGGCAGGCATGGAACTGGGCCCGGTTGCGGTAGCCGAAGGGTTCGGAGGCCTCGATCGTGAAGTCGACGCCCTCGAGGCCGCCCGATCGCCTCCAGGCGTCGCGGGCCAGGCCGAGCTTGGCCTCGAGCTGGGCCTCGTAGGAGAGGTGCTGTAAATCGCAGCCTCCGCAGCGTCCGTAGTAGGGACAGGGCGGCTCTACCCTGCCGGGGCCGGGGACGAGCAGCTCGAGCGGCTCGGCTCGCAGGAAGCCAGGCCTCGCCTCGGTCACGCGGGCGGTCAGCTCGTCGCCCGGGGCGGAGAGAGGTACGAAGACGGCGAGGCCCTCGTGCCTGGCGAGGCCCTCGCCGCCGGGAACTATGCGCTCTACCGAGAGACGGACGGTATCGCCCGCGGTAGCGGCGACGCCCGGGGAAGCGGAGCCGGCCGCGGCCGCGCCCCGTACTGCCTTAGGCCTCATGCCCCGGGCCTCACGCCTTGCGCTCCGGCCGGAAGACGGCGGCCTCGACGCGGTTGGCCTCGACCTCGGTCACCCGGAACGCGCCGAGGGGCGTCTCCGCGCGATCGCCCGGTACGGGTATGCGGTCCAGCGCCCAGGCCACGTAGCCCGCCACGGTCTGCACGTAGGGCAGGTTCGGGGGCTCGCCCCCGGCTATCTCCGCCACTACGGCCATGGGCGCGTCGCCGGATACCAGGTAGGAGCCGTCCGGGCGCTTCTCTATGCGTTCCCGCGAGGCCTCGCCGGAGTCCTCGTATATCTCCCCCACTATCTCCTCGACCACGTCGCGCATGGTCACGATCCCGGCGAGGCCCCCGTACTCGTCTATCACCACGGCGAAGGTATCCTTGCGCTTCTTGAACAGCGCGAACAGGTCGCTGACGCTCTTGTTGGGCATGACGAAGAGCGGCTCGGTCATGGCCTTGGCCAGCGGCTCGTCGCCCCGCCCCTCCAGCATGGCGAGCACGAGGTCGCGGACGGCCGCGACGCCGACTATGTTCTCGCTCTCGC
>CAZNNA010000115.1:0-1268 GCA_964573825.1 uncultured Treponemataceae bacterium | reverse complement strand
GGGCCCCGCTCCCGCCCCCGTAGACGGGCACGCGCGACACGGAGGCCTCGGAGGCCTGCCGGCAGGCCTCCGCCACGCTAAGGCGCGCCTCCAGGCTGAAGACGTCCATGCGGTGCGTCATAACCGCCTGCACCGTCGTGGCCCCGAGCCGGAACACGTTCTTGACCATCTGGCTCTTGGCGTAGTCGATGACGCCCATGTGCTCCGCTATGGACATCATCTGCACCATGGTCTCCATGGATAGGGAGTCGGGCCTGGCGTTGCCGAAGAGCCGCGTGATCACCGAGCTGATGGCGTTGACGAAGACGACGAAGGGCTTGAAGAGATAGGTGCAGACGAGCAGGAAGGGTGCGAGGGCCGACGCGACGCCCTCGTTGTGGGCTATGGCCACGCGCTTGGGGGTCACCTCGCCGAAGATGAGCACCACCAGGGTCAGGACGCCGGTGATGAGCCCCAGGGACCAGTCGCCCCATCGCTCCAGGGCCCAACGCGTCGCCAGGGCGCTCGCGCCGATGTTGACGACGTTGTTGCCTATGAGGATGGTCGATATGAGCTCGTCTGGCTTGCGCGCCAGGCGCTCGACTATGGCGCCGCCGCGTCCCTTGCGCTTCATGCCTTCGATCTGGAAGAGCGTCAACGAGGTAAAGGCGGTTTCCACGGAAGAAAACAGGGCGGAAAAGACGAGGCACAGGGCCACGCCGAGGAGGGAGGCGTTCAAGGGCGGCCTCCCGCGCCGCATGATGGGTACGGATCGTCCATTATGAAGCGATCCTATACGATAGGCGGCCTAGGCGCAAGTCCGCTAGCGCTTAAGGAGCTTGACGATATAGAGCTTGATGTACTCCTCGAGCGCCTGGTGGTTGCGTATCCGGAGCAGGTTGGGCCTGTCGGCGAGCGTGGCGGCCATGCCCTCTATGCGCTCGAGGGTGAAGCTCGACGGCCGCATGGAACGCAGGGCAGTCCGCAGGAAATCCCTGACGAGCGAGTTGATGTCTTCCGTCAGGTTGGCCTTGGCCGCGGGGTCGATGAGCGTGTTCCAGCGGGCGACGAGCGTCCGCATGTAGTCGTCGGGCGATTGCCCCTCGGGTACGAGCCGCTTCTCGGCCAGCCTGGCCATCTGGCTGAACTCCGCGGCTCGCGAGCTCGGGCCGGCCTTGGACTCGGCGCCCTTGGCGCCCTCGTCGGCCTTGAGCCTGGCCTCGGCCAGGCCCGTATCCCTGGCCCCGGCCTTGCGCGCCGCCGAGCGGGCCGCCGAGTTAGCGAAGAGC
>CAZNNA010000114.1:0-9897 GCA_964573825.1 uncultured Treponemataceae bacterium | reverse complement strand
CGCCTTCAGCGCCATCTTCGCCTCCGACGACTACATGGCCTACGGCGCCCTCGAGGCCCTCAGGGAGGCGGGGGTCCGCGTGCCGGAGGACGTATCGCTCATCGGTTTCGACGACCTGCCCTTCTCGGAGCTCCTGGGGCTTACCTCCGTCAGGCAGCAGGCCTTCGAGCTCGGCTCGGCGGCCTTGGCGCTGGCGCTCGACCTCCTCGAGGGCCGCCGCAGGGGCGAGCAGCGCGTCATCCTATCGACGAGCCTCGTGATACGCGCCTCCTGCGCGCTCCGCTCGGTCCGCTAGTTAGCACTAGCGTTATCGCGCGAACGCGCTACAATACTCGGTAGTGTTCCAACGTTAGGGAGGTATTCGTCAATGGCATGGTTTAAGCGTATCGCGGCGATAGCCATCGTCGCGCTCTCCGTCGCGTCGATGGTCTCCTGCTTCTCTCTGCCCTCCATCGGCGGCTTCAACCCCTTGGCCGACCTGCAGGCGCAGGTGTCCAGCCGCGCCTCGGCCGAGGTGTCGTCGGCCGTCGGGCTCACGGGCATGTCGCGCAAGATGATGTTCAACGTCCTCTACGCGCAGATATTCTTCATGGGCGGCTTCGGGGCCGACCTCTACGACCTCGAGGAGACCCAGGGGGCGGTCTGGCGCATCCAGAGCTTCGACAAGGACGGCGGCTTCGAGTCCGTGGAGGCCGAGCGGGCCTTCCTCAAGCAGCTGCCCGGAGGCGATCGCTGGTGGTACCTCGCCTGGCGGGCGGACGGCGAATCGTGGGAATTCGAGGCCCTGATGGACAAGGACCTGATGGCCAAGAAGATCCGCTACTTCAACGCGGACGTCAAGCGCGTCGAGGAGTCGGTCTTCGAGGCATCCGCCAAGGCGGGCTCGGACGCCGAGAACGCCCCGCCCGAGGAGTCGCCGACGAGCGACCTGGACGCCAAGGAGCTATCGAAGCACGTCAAGGCCAAGGAGACCGTCAAGGTCGGGGCCGGGACCTATAGCGCCGAGCGCATCGAGTGGAGCTTCTACGACGAGGAGGAGAAGGTCACCTACCGCTACGTCTGGTGGGTCGATCCCAAGGCCCCGGGCGGCCTCGTCAAGTACGAGTGGACCAAGAGCGGCTCCAAGGAGCGCCTGACCGGCGAGCTCGCCTCGGTCAAGAAGGGCTATAAGACTAAATTCTCCTCGTACTGACCGATCGGGGGCGCCCGTATGCAGCGAACATGCGGGCACGCCTCTATGCCTGAATAAGCGCTGCATAGCGATCCTCGATTGTCTTCCCTCCGACCGATTACCTATACTTATCGTTGCTTCTCCCGGCGATGGTGGCGCGTCGCGCCCGTGGATACGCGGTGAAGCGACCTGAAGTAAGGAAGGTCCAGCAATGAGCAAGAAGACGATAGTCGTCGCCCTCGGGGGGAACGCCCTCATCGAGGAGGGTACCGAGGGAACCATCGAGCAGCAGTTCGAGAATACCCGCAAGAGCATGGCCGCCATCGTAGGCTTGGTAAAGGAAGGCCATCGCGTCGTCCTGACGCACGGCAACGGGCCGCAGGCCGGCGTTCACCTGATACGCAACGAGGCCGGCGCCGCCCAGGTCGCCCCGAGTTCGCTCAATGTCATCGTCGCCGACACCCAGGGCTCGATCGGCTACATGATCCAGCAGTCGCTCATAAACGCGCTTATCAAGGCCGGCGTCAAGAAGGACGTCGTCACCGTCGTGACCCAGGTCGTCGTGGACAAGAACGATCCGTCCATGCTCAACCCGACCAAGTACGTCGGTCCTTTCTTCAAGGCCGACAACCTCGACGCCTGCAAGGCCAAGGGCTGGGTCATGAAGGAAGATCCGGGCAGAGGCTATCGTCGCGTCGTCGCCTCTCCCATTCCCGTGGACGTGGTGGAGAAGGCCGTGATCCACGAGCTCCTCGACTCAGGCAAGGTCGTCATAGCGGTCGGAGGCGGCGGCGTTCCCGTCTGCCGCGCCGCCGACGGCACGCTCGAGGGCGTCGATGCCGTCATCGACAAGGACAGGGCGAGCGCGCTCCTGGCCGGCCTCATCAAGGCCGACGAGCTCCTCATCCTGACGGGCGTGGACAAGGTCGCCATCAATTACAAGAAGCCCGACATGAGGGTTCTCGACACGCTCACCGTGGCCGACGCCGACCGCTACATGGCGGAGGGCCAGTTCCCCAAGGGTTCGATGGGACCCAAGATCGAGGCCGCCGTCGACTTCATTAAGCGCGGCGGCAAGGTCGTCGTCATCACGAGCCTGGAGAAGGCCCAGGAGGCGGTGGACGGGAACGCGGGTACCCGCGTCGTCCGCTAGCCCGTAAGGCGGCCGCCCGCCGGGATCCCGGCGCGGCGGCCGCGCCTCGCTTCCTCCTATCCGCCTCCTTATGCGCGTCTTGACAAATCCCTGTTTAATTGACAATCATTATCGATACTGTTTTGGCCGTCCATGGGGGTGTCAGTGCAGGGCGACGAGCGTTCCATACTAGAGCGGTATCTCCATACGCGCGGCCTTAAGATGACCAAGGCCCGCGAGACCGTCCTCGAGGCCTTCCTCGGGCTGGAGTCACACGTCAGCGCCGATTCCATCTACGAGGCGGCGAGGCTCATAGATCCGGGGATAGGCCAGGCCACGGTCTTCAGGACGGTCAAGCTCCTGTCCAACGCGGGCCTCGCGCGCGAGGCCTGCCGCGACGACGGCGCCAGGCGCTACGAGCACGCCTACAACCATGCCCACCACGACCACCTGACCTGTACCCGCTGCGGCTCCATCATCGAGTTCAACGACGCGGCGATAGAGCGGGCCCAGGAGGCTGTCTACGGGCGCTACGGCTTCGTGCCCGGCGGCCATAGGCTCGAGCTGTTCGGCCTCTGCCCATCCTGCGTCCGCACCGACGCCGAGACCGACGGGGAAACTGATTAGACACGCGGAGGCCGCCTCCCTCGCTTGACCGTCGCCTGCTATCCATGATAATGAGGATCGTTATCGATTCCGCGACCGGCTCGCTTCCGGGCGGCGCGGTCGGGGGTTCCTCGCTATGCTGCTTTCCTCTCTCGGTTCCAAGGATCGCTTCGTCATCACGACCATACGCGTCGGCCGCGAGATAGGCCGGAGGCTCGCGGACATGGGCTTCACCGAGGGGACCGAGGGCGTCGTGGTACGCCGCGGCGGCTTCGGCGGGCCGATGCAGGTCCGCATCTTCGAGTACGACCTGCTCCTGCGCAGGGAGGAGGCCGCGAAGGTCGAGGTGAGCCTGCTCGCCGGTCACCCGCACGCTCACGGCCACGGGCGCCACGCCGCCCGCCATAGGCGCCGGCGCCTCTTCGGCCTCGGCCGCGAGCCTCAATAGCCTCCGTCGGCCTAAGGCGCCGAGGCGCGAGCGATGCCGTCGTGGCTTGCGGTCTCAGCCCGCCCGATGGCGAGCGTGAAGACAGTCCTGCCGCCAATCCTCTCGTAGCGACCCTCGCCTCCGAGCTGCGAGCACATGAGGTCGAGGAGCGTAAGGCCGAGTCGGTCCGTTGCCATGACGGCCGCCCTCTCGATGCTCAGCCGGCCGCCCTCGGGTAGGTCGGGGAAGCCGACGCCGTCGTCGCTCGCCGATAGCGTTAGCCCGTCGGCGGTAGCGGACAGCGACAGGCATAGCTCGAGCGCCGTCCCGTCGGGCCGCGCGTGGCGTAAGGCGTTGGTGACGAGCTCGTTGACTATGAGGCCCATGGGGACCGCGACGTCCATGGAGACGGACATGGGAGCGAGCTCGAGCCTCGTCGCTACGTTGTGACGGGAGTTGCCCACCGACATGAGTATGGCCGCTACCATGTCCGCCAGGTGCTCGTCGAGCGCGACCGAGGAGAGTTGCGCCGTCTTGCAGAGGCGCTCGTGCACGAAGGATATGGACATGATGCGGCCGGTCAGGACGGCGGCAGCCTCCTTGAAGGAGGGATCCTGGCTACGCCTGGATTGCAGGCCGACTATGCTCTTGATGAGGTTGAGGTTGTTCTTGACGCGGTGGTGCACCTCGCGGAAGAGGGCCTCCTTGTCGTCCAGGGCGGCCCGCAGGTCCAGTTCCGTTCTCTTACGCTGCCTGCGCTCGGCGTTGAGCCTGCGGTGGTAGTCCGCCAGGTAGCCCATGGTCGCGCCGACGAGCATGCCCGATAGCTCGGCTATGGGCTTGGAGGCGGGAGAATACTCGGGGTGGCCGAGGAGCCAGAATATCGCCAGGTTGGCGGGCAGGGCGACGATGCCCGCCGCTACGCCGCCGCGAAGGCCGTAGGCGGCCGCCGTGGCGATGACCGGTAGTATGACTAGGTAGTTCGTAGAGACGGCCAGCCTCGGGCCGAGCGCCAGGGAGGCGCTTAGATAGAGGGCGAGGGCCGCCGCGACGGACAGGAGGCGGTGCCTCTCGAAGCAGCGCTCGAACAGGGCCTCCATCGCCCTGTCGAAGGGCGAGTAGAGGCCCTCGGGTGATTGATCCTTCGCGGTTGCCTCGCGCGAGATCGGATCACCCATGCTAGCCGTTCCTTACCCGAGCCCGAGGAGGCGCTTGAGCCGGGAGAGCAGGCCGGGCTTCTTGGCCGCGGCCTCGCCGGCCTGATTCTCCGCTCGGTTCGGTGTTCCCTGGGCCTGGCGCGGCGCCGGGCGCGACGAGTGCTGCCTGGGAGCCTGGGCCCTATCCCGGGCGCGGGGCTGCTGGCCGCCCCGCGGCGACGACGCGTTCCCCGCGGCGTCCCTGCGGGCGGCGCCGTCCTTGCGCTGGCCTCGCTCCGCCGCGGGCTTCCCGGTATCTGGTCGCTCCCCGGCCGGGGCCCCGCCTCGCCGATCGCCAGCGGCGTACTTCTCCTTGTAGCGCCTCATGCGCTCCTCGGAGTTAACGGCGTAGGGATCGGCTCCCGGGGCGACCGCCTGGCGGCGAGCGTCCGGGGCGTCGGGGCGCCGGCGCTGGGCGTCCTGGCGAGCTCCCGGGCCTCCCTGCCTATGGTCGCGCCGGGGTTCCCCTCGGCGGCCGTCGGAGGGACCGCGCCCGTCGCCGGAGCGGGACCGCGGCGGGCCCGAGCGCTCTCCCCTGCCGTCGCGCGAGCCTCGGCCGCCGTACGACTGGCGCCCGCCGCTCCTGTCGCTGCCCGGCCTGGCCCTGTCGTGGCTGTGGCCGAAGCGAACGCCGGAGCTCTTGTCTACGCCGAAGAGCTCCTCGGTGACCGGGCATACCGGTATCTTGGTCTCGATGTACTTCTCTATCGCCGGCAGGCCGTAGACGAATTTCTCGCAGGCCAGGGTGATGGCCTTTCCCGTGGCTCCGGCCCGCGCGGTGCGGCCGATGCGGTGGACGTAGGACTCGGGATCCATGGGCACGTCGTAGTTGATGACCAGGTCGAGGCCGTTGACGTCCAGGCCTCGGGCTGCCACGTCGGTCGCCACGAGGAGCGATAGCTGGCCCGCCTTGAGCTTCTCTATCACCTGGAGGCGCTTGGCCTGGGGCAGGTCGCCCATGATGTACTCGCACTCGTAGCCGTTGATGCCGAGGCGCCTGGCGATCTCCTCTGCCATGAACTTCTGGTTGCAGAAGACGAGCGCGCTCTTGGGCTTATCCCTGGCCAGGAGGCCGAGCAGCGTCTTGAACTTCTCGTCCGAGCCCACGTGGTAGAGCTCCTGGGTCACGAGGTCGACGGTGACCGTCTCGGCCTCTATGACTATCTCCTTGGGCTCGTCCATGTATTCCCACGCCAGGTTCTTGATGCGGAAGTTGAGCGTGGCCGAGAAGAGGAAGGTCTGCCTGTCCTTGGGCGGCGGCAGGTAGCGGAGCAGCTTGCGCAGGTCGTCGATGAAGCCCATGTCGAACATGCGGTCGGCCTCGTCCACCACGAGGAAGCCCACGTCGCGGAGGAGCATCTTGCCCTGCTGGACGAGGTCGATGATGCGCCCCGGCGTTCCGATGATCATCTGCACGTTGTCGCGCAGCATGTCCAGCTGGGGGCCGTAGGAGACGCCGCCGTAGAAGCTGCCGATGGTTATCGGCAGGTGCTTGCCGAGCTTGCGGGCCTCGTCCTCGATCTGGGCGGCGAGCTCGCGCGTCGGCGCCAGGATGAGCACCTTGCGGTGCCTGCTGGGCGCATCGCTCATGATGCGCTGGAAGATGGAGACGAGGAAGGCGGCGGTCTTGCCGGTGCCCGTCTGAGACTGGGCGTAGATGTCCTCGCCCGCGAAGGCGTGCGGGAAAACCGCCGCCTGTACCGGCATGCACGAGACGTAGCCGGCGTCCTCGACGCCCTTGGCGAGATCAGGGTGCATGCTGAGTTCTGAATAATCCATTCGTTACGCTCGATCCTTAGCTAAAGTACTCGCGAGGATACACTTTAACGGCATCAATGTTAAGTCCTAGGCCGTCCCTTGTCCAATCCGGGGCGCCGGCCTCGTTCCCGCCTTGCCGGGCCCTCGCCGCGTACGCTCCGAGCGGGTTCCGGCTCGTGGCAAAATCGGAATTGCGCCGTATACTGTATCCCATGGGTACGCGCGTTCGCTCGTCCTTGGGAACAGGAATCCCCCTCTTCATGGCCCTGTCCATAGCCTTGTTCAGCCTGCTGCAGATCAGCGCGGCTTCCTTCCTGGTATTCTCTCGCTTCTCCGCTATCGAGGAGGCGGACCTGCGAGAGCGCTCCGGTCAGGTGGAGGTGCTCCTGGAGAGGGAGCTGGCCTCGCTCGAGAACCTCGCGCAGTCGTACGCCGAGTGGATAGATACCTACGAGTATCTCTATCACAGGCAGCCAGCCTACGTTGAATCGAACTACTCGGCATACTGGCTCGGCGCCCAGCGCCTCGACGGCGTCGCCCTCGTCGGGCTCGACGGATCCATGGCCTGGTCGAGCGGCATCGCCTCGCTCACGGCGGGTCCAGCGGTGCACCCGGGGAAACGCGACCCGCTTCTCTATCCGCCAGACTTCGGCGAGACGCCGCTGGCCGGTATAGCGGGTTTCGCCGACTACGGCGGCGTCCTGGCCGCCTACGCCGCCTGGCCCGTCAGCGACGACGCGGGAGCCCTGCCGCCTCGCGGGGTCCTCGTCATGATACGCAAGCTGGGACCGGAGCTCCTGGCGACCTTCGCGCCCGGCGAGGGCTTCGGCTTCTCCTTCCTGCCGGGGGAGCAATCCCTGCCGACCGGCGAGGCGCTCGTTGAGAGGGGGGGCGACGCTTCATCCATCGTAAGCTACGCGCCGGTCGTCGCGCCGAACGGATACCTGGTCGGCCACTGGCGCTACGCCATGAGGCGAACCTGGCTGGACGTGGCCAGGTCCCTGATGCTCTGGCTAACCGTGACGACTATCCTGGCCGGACTGGGCGCTCATCACCTAGCCTCGGTCACCGTCAAGCGGAGCCTCCTCGTTCCGCTAGTCAGGATACGCGACCACCTGGATCGCTTCTCCGAGACCATGAGCGCCGACGCGCCGCTCGGAGGCTTCCGAGCCGACGAGATGGGAGAGCTAGCCAGGCACGTCAACCTGCTCGTGGATCGCGTGGAGGGTCAGACGCGAGAACTGGACCTGCTCGCCGCGACCGACGGCCTGACGGGCCTGGCCAACCGGAGGCGATTGGACTCGACGCTCTCGTCGCTCAGGCTCAAGGCCGGCGTCGGCCGACGGAAGCCGGAGGAACGTTCCGTAGCCAAGCAAGGGATAGTGGCCTGCTGCCTCATGGACGTGGATTTCTTCAAGAATTATAACGACCTCTACGGCCACGCCGCTGGCGACGAGGCCCTCAGGCATATCGCGGCGGCCATACAGGGCGGGGCCAAGCGGCCCGGCGACCTACCGAGCCGCTACGGCGGAGAGGAATTCGCCCTGGTACTGCCCGATACCGACGAGGAGGGCGCCGTCGCCGTCCTCGAGCGCATCCGGGCGGCTATAGAGGCGCTGGCCATTCCCCATGCCGGTTCGTCGGCGGCACCCGTCGTCACCATCAGCGCCGGCGCCGCGGCCATGCCGATCGAGGAGCGAGGAGAACCCCTGGAGCTGCTCCTGGAGCGAGCCGATCGGGCTCTCTACGCGGCCAAGCGCTCCGGCCGCAACCGAGTCTGCGCGTTTTCCTCGTTGCCCCCGGGATGCCCTAAGGCTTAGCTCAGGCTAAGCCCGCGGCCTCTACGCGCTCGATCTGGTCCGCCAGGTCGATGAGCTCGCGCCGCCAGTAGTCGTCGCTACCCCAGCCGCCCCAGCGCTCGGCGAAGCCCCTGTCGAAGCGTTGCCTGGCCTGCCAGGCTATGAAGTGCGTCATGCGGAGCAGCCTGAGCGGCTCGATGAGTCGCCGGGCGGCAGGGTGGATGGGCCTGAAGGCTTCGTAGCCTTCCATGATGAGGTTGAGCTCGCGCGCGCAGTCCGCGGCCGGCCCGGGCAGGAGCAGCCAGAGATCCTGGATCGCGGGCCCGGAGGTCGCGTCGTCGAAGTCTATCGCCAGGAGCCCGTCGCTCGCCCTGTCCAGAACGTTGCCGCGGTGGAAGTCGCCGTGGAGCCTAATGGCCGGCCCTCCGCATCCCGAGGCCAGGGCCTCGTCCACGAGCGCCGCGGCGCGCCGGAGCGAGGACTCGAGGGCGTCGCGGGCATCCGGGCGTACCGCGCCGCCTTCCAGAATCTCCTCCGCGTAGGCTCGGAGGAGGCCCGGCTCGAGCCGGACGCGATGCCGGAAGGGACGGAGCTCGCCGACCGCGTGCATGCGCCCGGCCAGGGCCCCGAGGCGGAGCCAGTCCTCGTCGCGCTCCGCGTCGAAGATGCGTCCGCCCCGCTTAGGGAGGAGCGAGAAGGAAAAGGACAGCTCTCCGCCCGGCGCCTCCAGGACCAGCTCGGGCAGCGTCTCGCCCTCGGCGTCCGCCATGGGCGCGACCACGGGTATCTCCGCCGCCGCGAGCTCCCCGACGAAGGCGTGCTCCTCCAGTATGGCCTCTCGCGTCCAGCGGCCAGGCCGGTAGAATTTCGCCACGTACTCCTCGCCGTCCGCTCCCCGGAGCCCGTAGACGCGGTTGACGTAGCTCGGATAGGCGTAGAACGAGCCGTCGGGCTCTACGCCGAAGGCCTCGGCCACGGCGGAGAGCGCAAGCTCGGGGGAGAGGTGGTCGAAGGCCGCCCGGTCGCTGTCTTGCTTCATGAGTGGTACGAACCTTACGGGATAATCGACTGGTGCGCAAGCGATTCGACCGACTGCCTGTGGTCCTTGTCTCTCCCGCCGCTCCCGCCCTTGACCGACTCGCGGCGTTCCCTATAGCCTGTGATCGCTACGGTTCGCGAAGGCCTTACGGCTGGAGCGATTAAAAGGGAACCCGGTGAGAATCCGGGACTGCCCCGCAGCGGTAAGCGGAAACGAACGCCCAAGAAAGCACTGGAGCTCCTTACGTGAAGCCCCGGGAAGCGACGGCTAGTAGGTGTCGATGTCTCATCGACGAGTCCGCGAGTCCGAAGACCTGCCGTCGCCGTCCGCGCCCTGGCGCGCGTACGACTCGATCCGGAAGTCCCGAGGGGGACGGCGGTCAGTAGCCTCCGCGCGTACTCGCCGCGAGGCCCTTGCCCCGCCCTCCATCCCGACTTCCTCCCGTTCGCTCGAGGGAGGCGTTCAATGCACAGGCTCATCGATTCCGATACCGATTCCTTAGACGTGGCCATGCCTAAGGTCCTGCCTCCGCGCGCTAGTTCCTCACCTAACCGCGCGCTCATCATTCGGGCCTTCATCATCTCGTAGGTTCATGGGAGCGCTAGCGATTCGCGTGCCTAAACAAAGGTGTAGGCTTGTCAAATATTTATAGATATAATACTATCGATAAAAGTTAGAATATTTAGTCGCGTCATGAGGCGCGCTATCCTAAAGGAGGTTGCCATGAACGATAAGGAGTACCTCGAGGGGCTCGTTGCCAAGGCCCGCG
>CAZNNA010000113.1:7927-9898 GCA_964573825.1 uncultured Treponemataceae bacterium | reverse complement strand
TCTCCCCGCGACGCTCAATACCAGCATGCGATTTATTATATCACTACGCGAAATATTTCTTGACCGTAGAGTCTATCTGGCGTAGGGTACTCCTCTCGATAGCCTCGAGCGGGGAGGGACGCATCATGGATTCGCGCGCGATACTCGCCATACTCAACGAGGAGCTGGCCCTGGCGACCGGCTGCACTGAACCCGCGGCCATCGCCTTCGCCGCCGCTACGGCGGCCTCGCGACTAGGGGAAGACCTCCCGGAGCGAATCGCCGTCCTGGCCAGCGGCAACATGATCAAGAACGCCATGGCCGCCGGCATACCAGGCATAGATAAGACGGGAGCGGCCTACGCGGCCGCTATCGGCGCGTCGGGCGGCGACCCGGCGGCCGGGCTGCTCGTCTTCGAGCGCCTGCGCCCCGGCGCCATCGAACGAGCCGAACGGCTCGTTCGGGAGGGCCGCGTGAGCCTGGGGCTCGCCGATACGCCAGAGCGGCTCTACATAGACGTCGCCGTCGCGGGCCGAACGCGCGAAGCGCGCGTCGTCATCAGCGGGGCGCACACGCGCGTAGCCTTGATCGAGGAGAACGGCCGGGCCGTGGAGCGTCGCGATGACGCGAGCGGATCGGCGGCCGGCGCTCAGGGCGGGAAGGGCCTCGAGGCCGTTCGCGAGCCGCTATCGCTCCGGGCCATCTACGGCTTCATCGAGACAGTCGATACGAAGGATCCAGGGCTGGACATAGTAAGGGAAAGCATACGGGTCAACGGCGCCATAGCCGAGGCCGGCCTTCGGGAACCCTACGGGCTACGCATCGGCCGGGCGCTGCGGGCCAGGCAGGCCGCGGGCCTCGCCTGCAGGGACCTCGTGAACGAGGCGGTCTGCCTGACGGCCGCGGGCGCCGACGCCCGGATGGCCGGCGCTCCCTACGCCGTGGTCTCCAACTCGGGCAGCGGCAACCAGGGCATAACCGCGACCATGCCGGTGGTAGCCGCCGGGACCTGGCTCGGGGCCGGCGATGAGCGCGTCCTCAGGGCCGTGACGCTCAGCCACCTCGTCGCGATACACGCCAAGAGCGGCTTCGGCAGGCTCTCGGCCTTCTGCGGCGCCGCCGTCGCGGCCATGGGCGCGGCCTGCGGCGTGACCTACCTCCTGGGGGGCGACGAGGCGGCGGTCGAGCGAGCCGTGCAGAACATGGTGGGTAGCGTGACCGGCATGATATGCGACGGCGCCAAGGCCGACTGCGCCCTCAAGATATCCACCTGCGTCAACGCCGCGATGCAGGCCGCCTTGCTGGCCGTCGAGGGCGTACGGGTGGACGGCGCGGAGGGCATCAACGAGGAGGACGCGGAGAGGAGCCTCGCCAACTTCGCCGCCCTGAGCGCGGATTGCTCAGAGGCCCTCGACGCGCGCATCCTGGCCATGATGACGTCGAAGGGCTCATGAACCCCTATCTCGAGCGCTACCTGCCGCTCGTCGACTTCCTGGCCGAGGTCCTCGGCAAGGACGCGGAGGTCGTGCTGCACGACACGCTCGACATCGACAGGTCCATCGTCGCCATCCGCAACAACCACGTGAGCGGCCGGGAGCCAGGCGCGCCGGCCACCAACCTGGTGCTCAGGCTCCTTAAGGACGGGCGCTCAGGCGACCGCGACTACCTGGCGAACTACCGGGGCCTGTCGGCCTCGGGCAAGGCCCTCCGCTCGTCGACCTACTTCCTGCGTGACGATGAACGCAGGATCGTGGGCCTCCTCTGCGTCAACGTGGATAACGACAGGCTCCTGCAGCTACGCTCCCTCATCGACGGCCTCATCAGGATGCCGGAGCCAGGCTCGGTCGACGCGCCCATAGAGCGCTTCAGCAAGACGGTCGAGAACCTCTCCGTCGACAGCATCGAGGCCGTCATAGGCGAGGCGGGCGTAGCGCCGGAGAGGCTATCGACCGAGGAGAAGCAGGACGTAGTCAGGCGATTGGACGAGGAAGG
>CAZNNA010000113.1:0-7917 GCA_964573825.1 uncultured Treponemataceae bacterium | reverse complement strand
GAAGGCGTCTTCCTGCTCAAGGGGACCATAGCCAAGGTGGCGGCGCGGCTCAGGGTCTCCGAGGCCACGGTCTATCGCTACCTGAACGCCGTCCGCAGGACCTGCTAGCCGCGCGGGCGGCGAGGCCCGCCCCGGACGGGGCGGGCCTCTATGCGCCCCTAGGAGCCGGGGCTACTCCGCGTCCAGGAGGCGTTCCGCCTCCCTCGCCTGGGCCATCTTCTTCCAGGAATGGAGGGCCAGGGATATGCCTATGATGCCGTAGGCCACGAAGGCCCTGAAGAACTCGCCGAGCTGGGCTTCCCCGAAGAGGGCCCGTCCCGCCAGCGGCGATACGATGAAGATCGTGTGGAAGAGCGCCGTCCCTACGAGGGCCTGGCCTATCGTCGCCTTGGCGACGGACGCGCCCCCGATGAGCAGGGCGGCTATGGCGAACATGCCGGTATTCTCGTGGCTGCCGTAGGTGCTGAAGTTGCCCAGGTTCTGCAGGAAGATCACCTGCCCTATCGCGGCCAGCACCATCGACATGACCATGGCGGTGATCCTGACCCTGTCGGCGCCTATGCCCGATACCTCGGCCACGTGCCGGTCCTGCCCGACCGTCCTCATGTCCTGGCCCAGCTTGGTCTTCATGAAGAAGGCCGTGAAGGCGCAGAGCGAGGCGACGACGAGGTAGGTACCCACGGGCACGCGCACGAAGGCGTACATGGACGGCCCGGAGAGCTGGACGGCGCTCCAGGCGACCACGGCGATCGAGGCCAGGCCCGCGGCGACGATGCCGGCCTTGCCTCCCTTGCGCCGGCCGTCCGCGCCTGGCCTGAGGAGGCGCCAGGCGGAGCTCGCCAGGAAGCCCAGGCCCACGAGCAGGGCGAAGAGCGGCAGCGGCAGCCTGAAGACGTCGTCGAGCCCGTTCTTCAGCCCTCCGGTCAGGTCGATGGAGGTACGCAGGCCGACGCCGCTCGACAGCACGAGTACGTCGTTCCTCATGGGTATGACAGTACCGACCAGGATGAGGAACACGAGCTGGTAGATGCCGTTGGCGAAGAAGCCGAGGATCAGCGTCGTTATCATCTCCTTGCCGCGCGCCCGGTTAAGGAGCCGTCCGGTCAGGATGCCCAGGACGACGGCGATGGGGAACGCTATGACCACGCAGAGTAGAATGCCCGGCAGCCCCCCTATGCCCCAGTGGGTGACCAGGATGATGCCGGTCTGGCCGGCCATGGCCCCGAGCACGACGGCGAAGTTCAGCCCCAGGCCGGCGAGCACGGGGATGATGAGGGCGAGTG
The DNA here is from genome assembly GCA_964573825.1 of uncultured Treponemataceae bacterium. Taxonomy (GTDB): domain Bacteria; phylum Spirochaetota; class Spirochaetia; order Treponematales; family UBA12059; genus SZUA-370. The sequence continues at coordinate 6,634 of CAZNNA010000113.1, read as the reverse complement.
CCATGAAGGAATTCCTCGCCAGGCGATTGACTATGTCGTCGAAGAAGAACGGCAGCGACAGGCCGGAGACCCAGAGGCCGGCCAGGCCGACGGCCAGGAAGAGTATCGTGACGCTGTTGTTGGTCACGAACCTGCGGAAGGCCGCGGAGCGCGGCGCCTTGGCGGTTTTATCGCGATCGCTCATTCCGAGCCCCCTTTCTGCGCCAGCGCGTACAGGATGATGCCGTTGGACACGACGATCCGGGAGATCTCGGCAAGGCTTCCGAGCGTGGCCACGGTGTTGGCCACGGGCAGCGCGACGACGAGGATACCCTGGAACAGGAAGGTCCCGATGATCACGTGGCTGATCTTGGCCGACTTGAGCGTCGCGCCTCCTATGAGGATGGCGGCCGCGGCGATGAAGCCCATGTACATCGGCGCCGAGTACAGCTGCAGGAAGCCGAAGCCCTGGGCGTAGACGAGGATGCCCACGGCGCCGAGCATCGTCGAGAGTATGGTACCGATGATGCGCATCCTGTCGACGTTGATGCCTGAGGCCTGGGCGAACTTGGGATTCATGCCGGCCGCCTGCATGGCCAGCCCGGTCCGCGAGCGGAAGAAGAGCCAGACGACGAGGCAGCAGGCCGCCAGGAAGAGGAGGACGCCCGTGGGAACCCTGACGCCGAGCAGCTCGAAGGCCAGGAAGTCGTTGAGCACGTTGCTGAAGCGCCCCTCCAGCGATACGGTCACGCGCAGGCCCTTGCCTATGGCCCAGGCCATCTCGGGGTTCTTGAAGGGCAGGGTCACCCAGCCGAAGTTCATGAGCGACACGAAGGCGAAGCCTATGTAGGTGCCCACCGTCATCTCCGAGCCCTTCACCTTGTTGAGGAGCACCCCGTAGAAGTAGCCGACGCCTATGGCCAGCGGCAGGGCGAAGGCTATGGCGCCGAAGAACCCGCTAAACCCGGCCAGTCCCAGCTCGATGCTCAGAGTACCGCCGAGGAGGCCGCAGATGATGCCCAGGGGCAGGCCGAAGAACATGCTCGTGCCCGCCAGGATGGAGGGCAGCATGGCGAGGGTCAGGACGCTGTTCATGCCGAGACGGACGAGCGTGTCCGACATGAGGGCGGGGAAGGGAATGCTCAGGAAGGAGGCGATCACCCAGAGGGACGCGAGGAAGGCGATGATGATGATCCTGGGAGCCCCGAACGACTTGAGGGCGCCGAGGACGCTCTTGCCGATACCGGCTTCGCTATTACTGCTGCTCATATTCACCTGCCATCATGAGGCCGAATTTGGCGTCGTCCGCGTCGGGCGAGAGTATGCCCATGATCTTGCCCTCGCTGACTATGGCTATCCGGTCGCAGACGGAGCGCAGCTCGGCGAGCTCGCTCGAGGTCATCACGACCGTCATGCCCGTCTCCTGGTTGAGGCGGACGAGCGTCTCGAGGACGAGCTTCTTGGCCCCGATATCGATGCCGCGGGTCGGCTCGGAGACGAAGAGGACGCAGGGCTCGAGCACGAGGGCCTTGGAGATGCAGACCTTCTGCTGGTTGCCGCCGGACAGGCGGCGTACTGCCTGGTGCGGGCCGGCGCAGCGTATGTCGAGTTCCTTTATCATCCGGAGCGCGTACGCGCGGACGGACTTCTTATCAAGCTGCGACAGGGGCCCCAGCTTCTTAAGGAATTTTCCCTGGATCTCGGTGGCCGTGGCGGCGATGTTCATCTCGATGCTCATATCGAGGAGGAGGCCGACGCCCCTCCTATCCTCCGAGAGGAAGGCGAGCCCTCGCTTGAGCGCCTCGCGGGGCGAGTTGAGCTGAAGCGCCTTGCCGTTCAGCTCCACCGCGCCGGAGGAGCGGTAGAGGCCCATGACGCCGTTGGCTATGCCTATCTTGCCCTGTCCCGCCAGGCCTCCGATGCCGAGTATCTCGCCGTGCCTCACGTCGAGGTCGACGCCCCGCACGGTCTCGCCGGGCATGTGGACCTTGAGCCCGCGGAGCCTGAGGGCGACGCCCTTGTCGGCGAGCTCTCCCTCGCGGCGGATGACGTCGCCGACCGCGTGTCCCACCATGAGGCGGGCCAGCTCCTCGATGCTCGTCTCTGACTTCGGCTTGGTGACGACATGGGTGCCGTCGCGGAGCACCGTGATGTTGTCGCAGACGGTCATGATCTCGTGGAGCCTATGGGTTATGAAGAGTATGGCGATGCCCGAGGCGGCCAGCTTCCTCACGGCCGCGAGCAGCATGTCCGCCTCCGACTCCGCGAGCACGGCGGTCGGCTCGTCGAAGACGAGGAGCTTGATGCCTTCCTTGTCGATCTCGCGCGCTATCTCTATGAACTGCATGTGCCCGACCGGGAGGCCCGCCACCTTGACCCACTCGTCTATGCCCATGTCGAGCTGATCCAGGGCCTTCCTGGCATCCCTGCCCATGGCCTTGCCGTCGAGGGTCCTGAGCTTGGGCCCGAAGGCCCTCGACAGGAGGTTGGGCTTGGTGATCTCCCGGTTAAGCTTGATGTTCTCGGTGATGGAGTAGCCGGGTATGAGCATGAACTCCTGGTGCACCATGCCTATCCCGAGCCGCATGGCGTCGAAGGGGCTCTTGATGGCGGCGGGCTGCCCCGCGATCTCGATGGAGCCCTGGTAGCCGCCGGTGCTATGGATGACGGACATGCCGAAGAGTATGTTCATGAGGGTGCTCTTGCCGGCCCCGTTCTCGCCGACTATGCCGTGCACCTCTCCCGGCCGGATCGCTAGGTCGATGCCCTTGAGGACGCGGTTGCCGTAGTATTCCTTGGCTATGCCCGTCATCCGCAGGACGAAATCTTTGGACGAATCCACTGTTGCTCCTTTTGCTCGCCGCGCGTGGACCGGAGGCCGCTCGAGTGCGTTCGCTAAAAAAAGGCGGAGCCCAGGGTGGACTCCGCCTCGCGGGCGCGGCTAGCGCCTTCTCTAGAAGTTATAGAAGTCCGACAGGTACAGGAAGTAGTGGTCGTAGGTCTTGCCGGTCTTGCTGGTATAGGGGGTCAGCTGGACCTTGCCGCCCGCGAGCTCCTCCATGATCTTGGTGAGGACGGCCATGTCGGCCTTGCCCTTGGTCTGCCCGTCGAGGTAGGCCTTGGCGTACCTGACGCCGGCGTCGATGTACATCATGTTGACGGGGATGGGCCAGGTCGATATGCGGCCGGTCATGCCGGCGGAGGCGATCTTGGCCTTCTCCTCGGACAGGATCCAGGATACGTCGGCCTTGCGATCCGGCGGCACGGCGATGCCGAGGGCGTTCGGGAGCGCGTGGAAGGGCGAGGGGCAGCACTGGACCGGGTAGAGGCCCTTGCCGGCCACGACCTGGCGGATCATCGGCTCCTGCATGGCGCAGTTGGTGCCGAAGAAGGCGGTCTGGGCGCCGTACTGGGCTATCTTGCGGGGCACGTCCTCCATGATGAACTGCTGGGTACCGGGGACGCCGGCGTCGCCGGTCGGATCGGGAGCGTCCTGCTCGACGAAGGCCAGGCCGATCTTGGCGGCCTCTTCCTTCATGAAGGTGCGGCGGCGCGACAGCATGTCGTTGGACATGTGGCGGGGGAACGAGTAGTGGACCAGGGTCTTGGCGCCCATGGCCTTGGCGCGCTGGGCTATCTGGGCGCCGCGGGCCAGGTCGTTCGTCTGCAGGATGAGGTCGCCCTTGGAGGCTATCATGTCGGGATCCTCGCCCGGCACGCCGAGCACGAAGAGGATGTCCGGGCGGACGGCGCGAACCTTATCGACGGCCGCGGCGGCGCCGATGACGGCCTGGACCATGACGATGGCCTTGACCTTGGGATCGCTGGCGAGGGCCATCATATTGGATATGGTGGTCTCCTGCTCCTGGGTGAAGCGCTCGGGGTAGGTGGCCAGGACGATGCGGTCGGAACCGTACATCTTCTGGACGGCCTCGGCCCTGCGGAACTCTTCCTCGTTCTGGACGACGGTACCGGTCATGATGCCGATCTTGTAGTCCTTCGAGGAACCGGCGGCTTCCTTGCCGCCGGCGGCGAACGTCGAGACGGTCGCGGCGATGAGTAGCAGGGCGATGATCGCGGTGGACTTTCCCTTCATCTAACCTCTCCTATCGGGGTGATGCCCGAGCGAACCAGGTTCGCCGGACGCGAGCTCGACGCCCGGACGGGCTATCTGCTCTATGTCGCGAATAGTAATATGAGTATTTTGATCACGCAATAAAATTGTTAAGCCTCTCGGCTTCGCGGTAGCCCCTCTTATCATGACCGATTCGCATCCATTGACAGTTTTCCGCAAAATGTCCATATTCTCCTTATAGCATTATTGAAATTTCAGCGCTAATACCATAGGCTCTATCACGCAAGAGGGTATAAGGCATGCGTACATCGACACTGAACAGGCGGCTCGTAGAGGGCCTCGTTACCACGGTCATACTCGTAGCCGGCTTCGGCTACCTAGGCTCGACCATGGGCGCCGAGAACATGATCAACACGATCACGCGAACGGCCCACGACCTGCTCCTCAACACCGTATTCTACCTGATGGCCATAACCGTCATCGTAGGCGCGCTCTCGGCGATACTCATAGAGTTCGGCGTCGTGCGCATCATCGAGCGGCTCATGGCGCCCCTCATGAGGCCCCTCTTCGGCCTGCCGGGCGTGGCCTCGCTGGCGGCGGTCATGACCTTCCTGTCGGATAACCCGGCCGTGATAAGCCTGGCAAGGGACAAGGGCTACGCGAGCTACTTCAAGAAGCACCAGCTCTACTCCCTGACCAACTTCGGCACGGCCTTCGGCATGGGCCTCATCGTCATCACCTACATGATGGGCCTGGGCTTCTACCGGGAGTCGCTCATAGGCCTGGCGGGAGCCGTCATCGGGGCCTGCGTCTCCACCCGCCTCATGCAGGCCATGCTCAAGCGCGCGATAGGCGTCGAGGACGCGATCCCCCAGGCGGAGCGGGAGGACTTCGACGAGGACAACGTCATAGCGACGAAGCCCGTGAGCCTCCCGGTTCGCGTCATCAACGCCCTGCTCGACGGGGGCAAGAGCGGCGTTGAGGCCGGGCTGGCCATAATACCCGGCGTCCTCATCATCTCCACGGCCGTCATGATGCTGACCTGGGGCCCCAAGGACGCGGTAGCCGGCTACCAGGGCCTGGCCTACGAGGGCGTGCCCCTCCTCCCGGCGCTCGGGCGCGTACTGGCGCCTCTCTTCAACGTCCTCTTCGGGTTCACGAGCCCCGAGGCCATAGCCTTTCCCATCACGAGCCTCGGGGCCGTCGGCGCCGCGATGGGCCTCGTCCCGCGCTTCATGGCCGAGGGACTCGCGCACGGCAACGACATAGCGGTCTTCACGGCCATTGGCATGTGCTGGTCGGGCTACCTATCAACCCACACCGGCATGATGGACGCCCTCGGCCGCCGCGACCTCATAGGCAAGGCCCTCCTATCGCACACGATTGGCGGCCTCGCCGCTGGCATCGCGGCTCACTACCTCTACCTGCTCCTGCACCTGGCCCGCTGGGCCTGACGGCCCGGGGCCCGGACCTAGAGAGCCGCCAGGATCTCGGCGGCATGCCCCTCGGGGCTGACCTTGGGAAACGCCCTGCGTATCGTACCGTCGGGACCTATGATGACGGTGGAGCGTAGCACGCCCTCGTACTTCTTGCCGTACATGGACTTCTCGCCCCAGGCGCCGTAGGCCGACAGGACCGCGTGGTCGGGGTCGGCCAGGAGGACGAAGGGCAGGCCGTGCTTAGACTTGAAGCGCGCGTGGGAGGCGGCCTTGTCGGGGCTCACGCCGACGACCGCGGCGCCCTTGGCCAGGAAGTCGTCGTAGGCGTCGCGGAAGCCGCAGGCTTCCTTGGTACAACCCGGCGTATCGTCCTTTGGATAGAAGTAGAGCACCACGGTCCTGCCCTTGAACGAGGAGAGGCTGACCTTCCTCCCCTCGTCATCCTCGAGCGTAAAATCGGGAGCCTCGCTTCCCGCCTCCAGCATGCGTCACCTCCGCGGGCCGGCCCCGCGATCGCTGCCCCCGAGCGGGGGCCCGGCGATCGTCGTCGGCGCCTCGCGGCTCAAGTATACGCCCGGGGACCGGCGCGAGGCAAATCGACGCGCGGGCCGTATTGTGCGGCACAAGGAGCTCTGCCCGTGGTACTATCGACCCTACCCACACGCTATACACGCGGCGACGGAGGCCTTACGGCCGCCAGCCGCCACTCGGAGCGGAGACGATATGCAACGAACGGCGCTTCTGGTCATCACCCTGGGATTATCGCTCGCGATGGCCGCCGCCCAGCCGCAGGGCGGCTCGCAAGGCCGCGGAACCCCGCCCGGCGGAACCCCGCCCGGCGGAACCCCGCCTAGCGGAACCCCGCCTAGCGGGACGCCGAGGCCCGGACAGGCGGCGGGGAAGGCGCCCGTCCGCGCGGCGGCCTCGGAGACCCGGACGGTATCCATCACCGTGGCCGGGCGCCTGGAGCCCGTAAGGCGCGTCGTCCACGCGACGAGCGTCGCGGGCCTCGTCGAGGCCGTCCACGTGCGCGCGGGGCAACGCGTGTCGGCCGGGCAGGCCCTCGTCACCCTGGTACGGGACGCGCCGGGCGAGTCCTACCGTCCCCTGGTCATAGCGTCGCGCCTCGACGGGCTCGTCT
>CAZNNA010000112.1:0-9953 GCA_964573825.1 uncultured Treponemataceae bacterium | reverse complement strand
TCGGCATCCTCGAGCAGGCCAATGGCGCTAGCGCGCACGGCCAGGACGACGACGGATGGGCCGACGGCGACGGAGCCGGATACTCTAGCGGCGATGACGTAGCCGATGACGCCGCGGGCTCGGACCATCCTCAGGGAACCGCCCTGGCCGCGAGCGAGCACGGCGGCGGCTCGCACATAGCCTCGGTCGACTCGGCGACCAGGGTAGTCTCCCGGGCCATAGGTACGCTCAGGCTCGGCGTCTACTTCTCGCTCGGGGCCGGTCCCACCGGACTCTTCAGCCTCCTTACCGGGGTGGCGCCGCTCGAGGGCCTAGCGTGGTCAGGCGGCGCGGGCGTCTTCGTGGCGATCATAGCCAAGGCGCTCAGGCGCGTCGTCAGGCGCGACCTGGACTCGTCGATACGGCCGGAGGAATTCATCCTGGACGAGGCGGAGGTGACCGTATCGCTCCTGCCGGGCGCCATGGGCAGGGCAGTGGTCAGGTCCTACGGCAAGGAGACCGAGCTCTATGTCCGAGCTAAGGACGCTCAGGCCTCCTTCCCCAAGGGAAGCCGAGTCAGGATCGTCGATTTCGACGACGATTGCTATTGGGTAGAGTCGCCCTAGGGCGCCTCGGCCCGCATGCGATAGGTATGGAAAGGGAGGAATAGCGTGCTCAGAGAAGCGTTCGGAAGCCTGTCCGGCTTGATCTTCGGGGGCCTCGGGATCGTCGCCTTCATAGCCCTGGTCGGCCTCCTCAAGGCGACCATCCGGGTCGCCGCGCCCGACCGCATACTGGTGGTCACCGGCCGCAAGACCAGGCGCCAGGGCCGCGACTTCGGCTTCGCCGTCGACCGCGGGCGGACCGTCGTCATCCCGTACTTCCAGGCGGTCGGCTCGCTCGACCTGGGAGTCTTTCCCATCAACGTACGGGTCGAGGGCGTCAACAGCGCCAACGGCATAACGGTTGGCGCCGACGCCACCGCCTGCGTCTGCATCGACGACGACGACGAGGCTATGCTCTATAGCGCCGTCGAGCGCCTCATGGGCAAGGACACGAGCCAGATCCACGACCAGATCCAGCAGACCCTCGTGGGCAACTTCCGAGGCGCCCTCAACAAGGCCACGCCGCTCCAGGCCATAGGCATGGAGGACGTGGGCGAGTCCTCCGACGACGATAACATAGGCGAGCGCGCCCAGTTCCGCGCCGAGCTCCTCGACGACATCAACTCGGACCTGCGCTCCTTCGGCATGAAGGTCGTGTCGGTGTCGCTCCAGAAGATATGGGACACCTCCAACTACATAGCCAACCTGGCCCAGAAGACGCTCGCCGAGAAGCGGCGCCAGGTGGAGATAGAGGAGTCGCGGCTCCGGGCCATAGCCGACCAGGCCGAGAGCGACGCGCGCAAGCGCATCGAGGTGGCCAAGAGCCAGGCCGACGAGGCCATCATCGCGGCCAGGCAGGAGCTCGAGGTCTATAGGCGCGAGTCCGCGGGCCTCGTGGAGGAGGCTCGGCTGCGAGCCGACCAGGCCATCGCAGAGGCCAGGAACGGCGGCGAGTCCGAGGTCCAGGCCCAGCTCGTCGAGCTGCAGCGGCTCAAGAACCGCTCGTCCGTCACCCTGCAGGCGAGCGCCCGCGAGGAGGAGGCCCGCATCCTGGCCGAGGGCGACCGCGAGGCCGTCTCCATACGCCAGTCGGCGCGGAACGAGCTCCTCGCCGCCAAGGCCGAGCTCCTGGCCGCCTACGGCGACGACGCGGCGAGCGTCATGTTCCTGCAGCAGAAGCTGCCCGCCCTCTACGAGGCCTACATGAAGGCCACCGAGGACGGCTCCGTGGATAACCTCGTCGTCATGAACGACGAGGAGGGCTTCTCCGGCGCGGTCAACCGCGGCCCCAGGGCCTTCGCCGACTTCCTGTCGACCTTCTCCCAGGCCTTCGGGGTGGACGTGCGCCAGCTCGCCATGCCCGAGCCGGCCGCCGGCAAGGCGGGCTCGCCCGCGAAGGGAGGCCGCGCATGATGGCCTTCGTCCTGGCGCTCGGCGGCCTCGTCGCCGTAACGGTACTCATACAGCTCCTCACCAACATGAAGATAGTCGGGGGCAACGAGCTCGGCGTCGTGACCGGCTCGGGCGGCGCCAAGGGCTTCCGCACGCTCTCGGGCGGCCGCGCCTTCATCATCCCGCTCCTGCAGCGCTTCAGCAAATTCGACCTGACCCCGGTCACGATCGAGGTCGTCGTGGACTCGGCCATAGCGGCCGGCATAGTGCCGCTCAACGTCAAGGCCACGGTGTCCTTCGCCATAGCCGGCAACGACGCGGGTCGTTCCCACGCGGTGACCCGCATCCTGGAGCTGGCGGCCAACCGGGAGAACCTGACCAAGATAGCCGGCGACATCATAGAGGGCCATCTCCGCGACTCGATCGCGAGCATGACGCCAGAGCAGGTGATGAAGGACAAGGACGTCCTCGTCGCCAAGATGATAAACGTCTGCAAGAACGACCTCGAGAACATCGGCCTCGAGATCACCACCATGAACATCGCCGACGTCGACGACCATCGCCTGCCGGGGGTCGAGGAGCCGGACCTCTACATAGCGCTCCTCAAGCGCATCCAGTCGGCCAGCGCCGAGACGCGCGCCAGGCAGGCCCAGGCGGAGGCCAGGGCGGCGAGCGCCGAGCAGGCCGAGGCGCGCCGGGCCGAGACCGAGGTCAAGGACCTGACCAACGAGCTGGCGCGCCTCAAGGCCGACGTCCGCGTTCGGCTGGCCCAGGAGGCTCAGCGGCAGAAGGTGGGCGTCGAGCAGGAGGCGGCCGGGGCCCGCGCCAGGGTCTCGGGCATCAAGGCCGAGCTCGAGGCGGAGAAGAAGAACATCGACATGCTCGCCAACCGCTACCGGGCGGAGATAGTGACGCCGGCCTTGGCCCAGAAGGAGAAGGCCGTGCTCGAGGCCAGGGCCGAGGTGTCGCTGTGGCGCGAGGTGGCGCGGGCCGAGGTAGAGCAGCTCTCGGTAACGCTCAAGACCATGAAGGCCGCGGGGGCGGAGGCGCGCCGCGCCTGGCTCCTCGATAACTTCGAGCGGGTCTTCGAGCCCTTCGCCGGTACGCTGGCCCATTACCCCGCCGACCACGTCTCCGTGGTAACCGGAGCCGGCGGCGACCGGGAACCGATATCGGCCATTCACCCCGACGCCGTATCGGCGGCGCGCAACGATATCGTGGCCGCGGCCCTCGAGGGCATGACGAGGCCCGCTCCCAAGGGGCTCGTGGACGGGGACGCTCGCTAGCGTCAGCCAGCGGGCTTGGCCCTGCGCCTGGGGGCCTTCCCAGGTTCGGGGCCGGGCCTGGCCGCGACGGTAGCCGTCGGCTTGGCCCTGACGTTTCGCTTATCCAGGTACATGCGCCGGTCGGCTGTCGAGAGGAGCTCCTCGAGGTCCGGGTGGACCGGACCAGGGGAGCCCACGGCGCCGAAGGAGGCGGAGAGGCGTACGGTCGTCGATCCTACGGAGAAGGTGCCGGCGGCGACGACCTTGCGCAGCTTCTCGACGGCCGTGGCCGCTCCCGCCTCGTCGCACTCGGGGAAGACGAAGGCGAACTCGTCGCCGCCGACGCGCCCTATCACGTCTCCCGAGCGTAGCGCGTCCGAGCACAGCCGCGCGGCCAGCCGGAGGGCCTCGTCGCCGGCGGCGTGCCCGAAGCGGTCGTTAATGGACTTGAAGCCGTTCATATCCATGACGGCGAAGCCTATGGCCCTGCCGTGGCGGCGCGCCCGCTCGAGCTCCACTGCCGCCAGCTCGTAGAAGCTGCGGCGGTTACGTATGCGCGTGAGCTCGTCCACGGAGGCTAGCTCCCGTAGCTGGCGGGATAGGCGTTCCCGCTCGGTCACGTCATAGAGCAATAGTATGGTCCCGATGCGCCGGCGATCCCGGCCGGTCAGCCGCGAGCGGTGCGTCTCGTAGCGGCGTTCCTCGCCCCCGGGCAGTAAGAGGGTCACGGCATGGCGCCCGTCGTCGCCCGAGAAGGCGCCGGCCAGCTCCGGGCATTCGTCGAGCAGGTCGACGAGGCTCGGGTCGCCGCCGCCTAAGCGGAGCGCGGGGAAGATGGCCGCGGCGGCGGCGTTGTGATCCAGGATGGCGCCTTCCTCGCCCACGACGAGGGCCGGGTCGCGCATGTGCTCGAACACGCTGTCCCGCGCTATGGGGTGCAGGTCGAAGAGGCGGTACTTGAAGAAGCCCGCGGAGAAGAAGGCGCCGCTCGCCGCGAAGGCCATGGGCGTGAGGTCTATGGATAGAGGGCTCAACCCGAAGGAGTAGAGGACGTTGGCCGCGAGCGGCAGGACCGTGCCCGCGAGCATGAAGGCGGCGGAGGAGCGCCGGGAGGCGCTGCCCGAGCGGAGGGCCTTGGCGAAGACGTACGTACCGTAGAGGAAGATGGCGTAGGCGTAGGTCATATGGATGTAAAACCAGGCGCCGTAACGCGGCCTGAGTATCATGAGGCCGTAGATCCGCTCCGTGGCTAGCTCCGCGTAGAGCGCGCGATGCCACTCGCTCGTAAGGGCCAGTACGACCGTGGCGAGCGGTATGATAGACGCGAGCACGCCTAGGAGGGGATCCCGTTGGTCGTTTCCCTTGAATTCTCTTATGAGGAAGACCATCGATACGACGAGGACGCCGACGCCTAGGTACTCGAGGGGGACTATGCGCATGACGGCGTCGAGCTCGGTCTGCACGAGCTCCGTCACGTAGGCGGCCGCGAACAGGGAGGCGCCGGCGAACAAGGTCGCTAGGGAGTAGTACCTGCCCTTGGCCCTGGCCCGCGAATACGAGTAGAGCCCTAGGAAGACGCAGAGGAGCATCGAGGCGCTAGTGGCCACGAGTATGAGCGTTCGCATGGCGTACCTCCGACCAGCCTCCGTTCAAGCATAGCGCCGGAGGCGCCCGCGCGCAACTAGAAGCGGTAGGTAAAGCGGCCGTTTATCGAGGAGGCTCCCGAGTTGTAGAACTGCGCCTTCCTGAAGCCGTAGATCACGTCGGCGTCTATGGTCGAATAACCCGAGCTTGACTCCACGTGGACGGCCTCTAGCAAGGGCTCCCCCCCGGCGCCGGGCGCCGAGACCTTGAAGAGTATGACGACCGGCCGGAGGTACTTGCCGGCCTTGTACTCGGCGTTCTTGACGTCGTAGCCGGCCTCCTCGAGCATGATCCAGAGGGCCTGCCTGAGCTCGTAATCAGGCTGGCGGAAGCGCTTGAGAACCCACGCGTCCCCTTTTTTCTCGTAGGCGGAGGCGAAGAGCGCCTTGCGCTCGGCCGCCGTGCCCGGCAGTCCCTGCCGGTCCGGTATGGCGTCGTAGGTGGAAGCCGGCAGCTCGTTGGGTACGGGCATGAAGAGCCAGATAGGGACGTAGAAGCCGCGCCCGACGACGCCGGCGCCGGCCATGAGGGTCATGTCGTAGGAGTTGCCGCTCTCAGAGCCGCGCAATACTACCTTGGGGGGCTCGGGCGGGGCCGGCTCAGGAGCCGGGACGGCCGGGCTCGCCGGGGCGGCGGTAGCCTTGGCCGCGGTAGCCTTGGCCGCGGTGGGCGGCGCGGCCGCGGTCGGCGCGGCTTTCGCGGGGCTGCCCTTGGCCGCCGTAGGCGTCGGCGCGGGCGGAGGGGGGGCGGGTTCCGCCGGCCTCGCGGCGGGACTCTCGACCGGGGTTACCGGGGAGGGCCTGGGCTCGGGCGCCGGCTTGGCCGCGTCGGTCCCGTCCGGGGATCCGAGCCTGACGACGACGGGACCCGAGTAGTCCGAGAGGTCCTCGACCGCGAGCAGGGAGAGGAGCAGGGAAACGAGCAGGGCCAGGGCGTAGGCCCCGAGGGCCGTCGACCAGGAGACGACGGCCCGCCTGCGCTGGCGAGCCCTGAGCCAGGCGTCGCGGGCCGTGGTCATGGGCCCGCCCGCTGGGCCGGCCGCGTCGATAGGCCGACCGATTCCACGCCGTTGCGCTTGAGCGCGTCGAGCAGGGTAACGACCAGCTGGTAGGGCGCGTCGGCGCCCGCCTCGAGCACGGCCTGGACGTCGTCCTCCGAGCGCCCCTCCAGCTCGGACTTGACCACGGCCTCGGCGCCCGAGGCCGTGGTCCTGGCCTTGTTGACGTAGACCTCGTCCTCGGAAACGGCTACGATGGTCAGCTCGGTTATGGTTACGGCGCTGGCCGCCGACGACTCGGGCAGGACGAGCTCTATGCCGGGCGTCGTCTTGAAGGTGCTCGATATCATGAAGAAGATGACGAGCTGGAAGACGATGTCTATGAGCGGCGTCAGGTCTACGTTGATCCTCGACTTGAGACGGCGCTCTATGGTCATGCCTCGCCCCCCGCGCCGTCCTTGAGCGACGCCGCCTGGGCGGCCAGGCTCCTCCGCTTACCGGAGTTTATCATCATGACCAGGGAGGTCACCTGGTTCTCGGTCTTGAGGAGTATGAGGTTGACCTTGTTGACGAGCAGGTTATAGAAGATCACCGACGGTACCGCCACGATGATACCCGCGGCCGTGGTTATGAGCGCCTCGGATATGCCCCGGGCGAGTATGGACGGATCGGCGACCGAGCCGAAGCGCCCGAGCACGCCGAAGGCCTTCATGGTGCCCGTCACGGTCCCGAGGAGGCCGAGCAGCGGCGCGATGTGCGCTATCGTGCCTAGGGCCGAGACGTTGCGCTCGAGCCTGGGAACCTCCTGGGCGGCGGCGTCCTTGAGCACCTCCTTCTGGGCGCTCTCTGGGTACGAGCGATACTCTATGCCCACCTTGATGAGGGCGGAGAGCGGGGACTCGTTATTGTCGCAGATGGACATGGCCTCCTCGAAGTGGCCCTTCTCCACCGAGGCCTTGACCCGCTGGAAGAGCTTCTCCTCGTCGGTCTTGATACTCCTGAAGTAGAGCATGCGCTCGATGATGACGGCGAGGGCGATCAGGGAGAGGGCCATGATGACCCACAGTACCAAGCCGCCTTTAACAATGAGATCCAGCATCGTCGCCTCCGTTCTTGCGTGTCCATTCTAGCATACAACGCGCGTAGCCATAAAACGATACTACCCCGGATAGGGTAACGCGTGAAGGCGTAACGCCAAGGAAAAGGGCCGCCCTCGCGGACGGCCCCCATCGCTATCGCCCCGACCGAGGTCTCGGAGCCGGGCCTAGGCTTGGCCCTTGTGGGTACGGGCGAGCGCGGCTACGTCCAGGATCAGGGCTATGCCGCCGTCCGCCAGTATGGCCGCTCCCGAGACGCCGCTGGCGTAGCGGGCGATCTCGCCTATCGGCTTGATGACGGTCTGGTAGCCGCCTATGACCTGGTCGAAGCCGATGGCCAGCTTGGAATCGAAGACGCTGACGATGACGACCTCCTCGCGGGCTGGCGGCGCCTCGTCCTCCCCGAACAGGTCGCGCGACGATACGTAGGGAATGAAGTCCTTGCCCCGGACGATGAGGCGCTCGGGATCGGAGGGTCGCTCCCGCTCGAAGCAGGAGTCCACCGACGACAGCGGTATGACGAACATGCGCTCGCCGGAGCGTACGAGGAAGCCGTCGATGATGGCCAGGGTCAGGGGTATGTCCAGGCAGAATTCCGAGCCCTTGCCGAGCTGGCTCTTGACCGTCAGCGTGCCGCCGAGCTGGTCTATCGCGGTCTTGACCACGTCCAGGCCCACGCCTCGGCCCGAGACCGACGAGACGACCTCGGCCGTCGAGAAGCCCGGCTTGAATATCAGCTGGTCTATCTCCTCGTCGCCGAGCCGCGCGTCCTGGGATACGAGGCCGCGCTCCACGGCGCGCTTGAGTATCCGTTCCCGGTCGAGGCCCTTGCCGTCGTCCGAGACGCTGATGCGCACGAAGGCCCCGGCGTGCTGGGCCTTCATGGTGATGGTGCCCTCGGCGCGCTTGCCCGCGCGTACGCGATCCTCCGTCTTCTCCAGGCCGTGATCCGCGGCGTTCCTGACGAGGTGCACGAGCGGGTCGTTGAGGACGTCTATTACCGACTTGTCTATCTCGGTCTCGCCGCCCTCGAGCCTGAGCTCCAGTTCCTTGCCGAGGTTCTTGGACAGGTCGCGCGCCAGGCGCTTGAACTTGGCGAAGAGCGAGTCCACCGGTACCAGGCGTAGTTCCATGGAGGTGGCCCGCAGCTCGCCGGCGAGGCGCTTGACGTAGTCGCTTATGCCGTGCAGGTGGCGGTCGTTGGAGTCCCTGACCGTCTGCGATAGCTGGGCCTGGACCGTGACGAGCTCGCCCACCAGGTTGAGGAGGCCGTCGAGCTTGTCCGAGCGTATGCGTATGGTCTTGCGCTCCGACTCCTCGCGAGCGGCCTGTACGACGTTGCGCGCGTGCCGCTGCTCGAAGAGCGCGTTGTCGACCACGGTCTTGGGCGTGCCGAGTTCCTCCACCAGGATCTCCCCTATCGGCTTCTGGCGGGACAGGGCCGTATCGATGGCCTCCTCGGGCAGGCTACGCGCGGCCAGGATCTCGCCGAGCTTGCGGACCTCGTCGCCGTCCAGGACGTCGTCGTGGTCAATCTCCTCTATGGCGACCTCTGAGCTTCCCTCCTCGAAGATGAAGACGTCCTTGACGGCGCCGAGCTGCATCGACGTGGTCAGGAGTACGTTCCATGATAGGTAGCAGGATTCCGGATCCATCTCCGATAGCGGCGGTACGCCGTGGCAGTCGCACCGTACGCTGGCCTCGCCGAGGCCGCGCAGCTCGCGGATGAGGGACTCCGGCTTGACGCCGCGATGATAGGCGTCCGACGAGGGCTTGTAGGTGATGCGGAAGGTCCTGAAGGCCGAGGGAGAGAACTCCTTGATGCTCCTGGGCTTGGAGGGCGCGCCTTCCTTCTCGT
Source organism: uncultured Treponemataceae bacterium (assembly GCA_964573825.1). Taxonomy (GTDB): domain Bacteria; phylum Spirochaetota; class Spirochaetia; order Treponematales; family UBA12059; genus SZUA-370. The sequence continues at coordinate 1,116 of CAZNNA010000112.1, read as the reverse complement.
CCTGCGACGCCTCCTTGGGCTGCTTCCCGGCCAGCGCCGTCAGCGTGGCTACGAGATCCTCCCGCTCCTCGACCGAGGCCGTCTCGGGGGCGTCGAGCAGGGCGCGGATATGATCGCGGGAACGCAGTACCGCGTCCGACAGCTCCGGCGTCGCGGGGAGGGACTTGCCGCGGAAGTAGTCCAGGGCGGCTTCCACCTCGTGGGCGAAGGCTCCTACCGCCTCGAATCCGAACATCGAGGCCGAGCCCTTGATCGAGTGCAAGGCGCGGAACGCCGCGTTCATGGCTTCCACGTCGGAGGGATTCTTCTCGAGGTCCAGGAGGTGATCCTCGAGTCCGTCGAGGAGCTCGTGCGCCTCGTCCAGGAAGGTCTCTATGAGCTTATCGTTCATTTCCTTGCCTCCGCCTTGCCGCGAGCCGGCTTGCGGGCCACGGAGCAGCCTTCGTCCTCGGAGTCGCAGGAGAGCATGGCATGGAGCGAGGCGGCGGCCTCGTCGCCCTTGAGGTTTACGGAGAAGCCCTTGGCCGCGGCCTCGGCCTTGAGGGCGATAATGAGCTGGGCGAGGGAGGAATCGGCCTTCTGGACGTTGGATAGATCGACGACGACGGCGCTGCCCGGCTTGGCGCGCTCCGTCGCCGAGAGCAGCTCCGCCCTGAGCTCGGAGACGGCGGCGATCCCCGCGTCCTCTGGGGCTAGTACTGTTATGTCAAGCACGGCGGGCTCCTTCCTGGACGCTGAAGAGCGCTTCCTTAGAGGCTAGCTCCTTCAGGTTGATGATGGAGTGCCTCGTGTCGCCTATGAAGCAGAAGCCGTCGTAGAAACGGGACGCGTTTTCCGGCAGGAAGTCCGGCACGGGGGAGATGTCATCGTCCTCGAGCGATACGACCTTCCCGATCTTGTCGGCCTGCAGGCCTATGAAGGGCAGCAGCGTACCGTTCTCCGTCTCGAAAATGACTATGCCGCCTTCCTCGTCGCCGACGCCGGCTAGCGTCTCGGAGTCCTTAGCGACGGCCTGGCCTTCCGGCTTAGCTTCCTTGCCGGTCCTCCTGGCCTTACGGGATCGATCTATCTTTACGTCATCGACCTTGGTCTTCTCGAGGGTCTCGCACGGATCGA
>CAZNNA010000111.1:0-10084 GCA_964573825.1 uncultured Treponemataceae bacterium | reverse complement strand
CGGTCCTTGAGCGAGGGCGACGCCGACTTCGAGGCCTTCTTCGCCGGGGCCCCGGCGATCAATCCGAACGCCGGAAAGATCACCGGCCGTATCTGCGGCTATCGCGTAGAGGACATAGAGGACCCGCTGGCCCGCCGCGTACGCTACCTGGACAAGCTCGTGGACGAGCTCGCCGGGGGCAAGGCCCTCGAACGCATACTACGGGCCTAAAGCCTCTCGGAGGAGTCGTATAGGCGTTTTCCATGACAATGCTTGCTCTTGGACCAAGGTTATGATATGGTAATTATACTAGCTATCTTGATCATCGAAACGAGGTAGGAGAAATGAAGAAATTCGAAAGCGTCTTGGTTTGCTGTGCCTTGAGCGTGTTCGTATCGTCATGCGGTATCTTCAATATCAAGAACCATTACTACGGAGTGACAAGCGCAGTACCGGAAGAAGAACTATCGATTGTCATGTACGATAGCGCGCTAAGCGTTTACAAGGTGAATGGCGGTATCGTCAATTGGGACATGACCGTTGGAGAGAAGGAAATCTATCTTCAAAGCGGCGAGTATACGTTTACGGTAGAATACGGTAAGGAAACGTATAGTAACGGATATCGCGTATGGATGTCGACGAAACCGATCGATATTGGACCATTTAGCCTAGAAAAAGGCAAGAAATACTATATCGTAGCGATCAGTAATTACTCAAAGATAGGATTCAACCTTGTCGACGAAGAGACGTACTTAGCTAATAAAGCATCTTTCTTGCTACCCCTTTATTAGGTAGAAGATGAACGCCCTCGGGCTAGATCCTAGGGCGGAGGTCCCGCGTAGTTTCCAACGAGAATGCTTACGGATTTAAGACCGAGGAGGCCCGCATGACCGTACAGGCCGCTACCGTCGAGGAGTACCTGGAGAGCGTGCCCGACGCCTGGAAGGCGCCGCTTGCCAAGCTGCGGCGCGTCGTCAAGGATAGCATCCCGCCGGGCTTCGAGGAGGCGATAAGCTATTCCATGATAGGCTACGTGGTACCGAGGAGCCTGTATCCCGCGGGCTATCACGCCAAGCCCGACGAACCCCTGCCGTTCATCAACCTGGCGGCCCAGAAGAACTATATCTCCCTGTATCACCTAGGGCTGTACGCGAAGCCGGAGCTCTACGACTGGTTCGAGGGAGCCTACCGGGAGGCGCTCGGCAAGAGGCTCGACATCGGCAAGAGCTGCATGCGCTTCAGGTCCGACGCCGACGTACCCTACGGCCTCGTAGCCGAGCTCGTAGGCAAGATGGGCGTCGAGGAATGGATCGGCCTCTACGAGCGAGGCCACCTGCGCCGGGCCGCGACCGAATGACGCCCCGGGGGAGCGCTATATGATCCTGAGCATAGCCATATTCGTCTTCATCGCCCTGGAGCTAGCCAACGTCGTCGTCATGTACCGTAAGCCCGACTTCAAGTACGGCAATAGCATGGCCGTGTTCAAGGAGTGGAGCCGCTCGCGGGATAGCGAAGGAACGTCGCTCTTCCTCCGGTACCTCGTCAACTGGGTCGCCAACTGCAAGCTGATATTCATCATCCTGCTCGCGGTCATAGCGATCTTCGGTAGCGAGCGGGTGAAGGCGTACGGCGTAGGGGCGACGATAGTGTCGATAGGCATGTACTTCGTCTCGCTTCACCCCGTCATCAAGCGGCTCGATGCCATTGGCGAGATCGTCCCCAAGGGATACTCGAGGACGCTCGCCGTCACGATAGGCGGCTTCATGGCCATGTTCGCGGTCGCGCTGGTCGCGCACATCGTCGTTGGGCCATGATACGCAAGTATAGGAACGCATGCGCTACCTCGCCATGACCCGCGATATCGGCCTCGTCGACTGGGCCTCTAAGGATAGCCTCCTACGGAGCGAGGCCGAGCGCGTCCGCGACCTGGCCGCCCTCGGCGTCGTCCGCGACATTTGGTTCACCGAGCGCAAGGACGCCGTCCTCCTCCTCGAGTGCGATGACGGGGGCCGGGCCCGCGAGGCCATGGAGAGCCTGCCCCTCGTCAAGGCGGGTCTCATAGCCTACGAGCTAACGGCCCTGCATCCCTATACCGGCTTCGCGCGGCTCGGCCCGGGAACGGGGTAGGCGAGGGGATGACCAGGCCCCTGTCGCCAGAGCCTCAGTAGTTCGCGCACGGCCGCGGACCAGGCGCGATACGCGGCCTGCCCTCCGTGGTACGCGCTGCCGTCCGGGTGGCCGATTCGCTCGCGTTCAAGGATATAGAGCGCGGTGGCTAGTATATCCGTGGCGGCCGGCGTTTCCCCGCGCGCCTCTCCGATAGGCCTGAGCATGACCGCAGAAGGGTTCTCCCTCCGCCGGTCGGTAGCGAAGCATCCCGTGACTATGCAGGCCTCGGGCGGCCAGATGAAACCGAACGAGATGACGGGCCTGCCCTCGCCTATTTCCGCGCGGATGAATGCCATGGAGTCATCTTTCGTCGCGCCCGGTTCCCGTTGGTTTAACCCCCTTTTCACACAATTATCTCGCGCGGCGTGGTAACGATAGTGCGTAAGTCTCCGCTCCCCGGCATCGTCCCGGGGACTCGGTGAGAACGGAGGTTCACACGCGCAGGGATCTCGAGCCGTCGTCGAGTACGATCTTGTTAATAAGCGTCATACACAAACAACCGGGTGTGGCTGACTACGGTTGTGCTCCTACGCGGTATGTATAGTAGTGATACTTAATAGTTAATATAAATAATATTTACTATATCCAATAAGTCTATCAAAAAAATACTTGCAAAAAAAATAAATACGTTTATACCTATTGTGATCAAGAATTCTACGTAAGCGTTGATCATTTTTATGTCCTAGCTGAAAATAGTATATAGTTTCGAGGCATTTGTGGATTGGGAATACTCTAAGTGTGTTTTATTATTTTAGGAGGTAGGAAATGGAGTTTAACTTAGGGCGGGATTGCTTCCTGATTCCATATGGAGAAGAATATATAGTGTATATTCCGACTGTATCATTTATTGCAGGAGTAAAAAGAAACATTGGAGAAGAAATTATATCTAAATACCCAAGCGTCGATACTGTCTCCGGCGATTCGGCCGTTTGGATCGAGGCGATTAAGAAAATGTCTAGGGTAGAATTAAAGTATAACGAAAAGCATTCAGTCTTTAAGCCTACTTCTGTAACTTTGTCATTAACTTCTAGATGTCAATTAAGATGTATTTATTGTTATGCTAATGGAGGGGAAAACATTCGGGATATGAGTAACGAGCTTGTTGAAGACTCAATCAATGTAATAATAAAGAATGCTGTTGATAAAAAAGAAAAAGGAATAAAGGTATCATTTCATGGTGAAGGCGAGCCTACCGCTAATTGGAACTTATTCCAAAGAGCTATTGAGTATTCCAAAAAAAAGGCAATGGAGCATGGTATTGATGTTGGGTATACGATGTCGACAAATGGTATCTGGACGGATATACAGAGAGAATATATATCGAAGCACTTTAAGAATCTTTCGATTTCCATGGATGGAATTGATGACGTTCAGAATATCCAGCGCCCATTAGCAAACGGGGACAAATCATATTCTATTGTTCTTGATTCCATTAAGTACTTAGAGAATAAAGGCGTTGATGTTGGTATCAGAAGTACAATTCTAGAAAGCTCGATTCCTAAGATGAAAAGCTTCATCGACTTAATCTCTTCAAGTACAAAGTGTAAGTGGCTTCATTTTGAGCCGATGTTCAATACTGGCAGAGGGATCGATTTACGTGTAAGTAATCGTTACTATGACGATTTTATTCAAAGCTATCTTGAATGCGCTGATTATGGACGTATAAAAGGTATTAAGATTGCCTATTCTGGATGTAAGGACAAGAATTTTAGCTATCATTTTTGCAATGCAACCGGGGAAGACCTTAACTTCTTTATAAGTACAAATGGAAACGTTTCCTCCTGCTATGAGGTTAGTGATTTCAGTCATATGCAGTCATGCAGGTTCATATACGGCAAATACGATACCAACTCAAGAACGTTCATCTTTGATAATGAGAAGTTGCGGGCGCTAATCTCATCGAGTGTATTCGATTATCAAGCATGTAACAACTGTTTTGCGAAATACCATTGCGCAGGAGATTGCTTAATGCGGTCATCGCAGTACGATAAGGAAAGCGATAGAACGAAAAGATGTAAGATTAATAAAGAACTAACATTAAGAGAGTTAGTGTGCCGTGTATACAATGAGCTTTAATGTAAGGGAGGCTTTATGCCAGTAGAGATTACTGACAACGATAAGAGGGAGATAGTCTCTCTCTTGCAGAACCTACAGAGCACTATTTTCGCCGGTGCTTTGTCCTCCAACGTCGGGTCACCGGTCGCGGATTGTAGCTGCCAGAACTGTGGATGCGACTCGCGCGCAGGCGGTTCATGTGGTTGTGATCCAAAATGCTCGTGCCAAGGTTATACGGCAAGTGGTTCCTGGGAATCACTGATTAGGCCTTTAATTGGCATCGCTGATATCTTGCCGATTAACGAGGTCGAATCCTTGATTAAGATCAAAGAGAGAATTAAGGAGGCTCAGAAAAAAGCATTTGACGCTAAGCTGAAAGGCTAGATGATTATATACGGCACACGAGATCCTTTTATAAAAAGAGAATATAGACATCTATGTCTATTGCGACTATGATTTTCGCATTCTTGACGGCTAATGCCACGCACGGCGTCCCCCTATAGCAAGACCGACACGATGCGTCGCTCCGATTTCCTGAAGGTGGTAGATTCGCGGCTGCCCCGCTGATGGTCGGGGCGCCGCTCGATATCATCGCGCGGAGCCCCGAGAGCCCTCGGCCGCTAGTACAACGCTACCGCCTTCACCTGGCCGTCGATATACCCGGATGGAGGCAAGAGCGTCGTCCAGGCGCCGTCCACCCAGTAGCCGCAGAACCAGTCGTCGTCGGCGTCGACGCACGTGCCGAAGCAGTAGGCGCGGCCGCCGGCGATCGCGATCAGGTCGACGACGCCGTCCTTCCCCGGGGCCAGGGGAACCAGGGAACGGCGCGCGCCGCCGGCCCAGTAGCCAGGCGAGTAGGTCCTGGGGCTTACGGTGTTGTACTTCCCGGCGGCGTAGATCGTACCGCCCGAGAAAGCGATCGAGTAGAGGATGGCGGAATAGCCGGCGTCGACCGTGTAATCTATCCGGACGCCGTCCTTCCAGCAGCACGGCGTCGAGTAGATGGTATTGAAACCGACCGGTGACTCGCCGCCCGCGTAGACGACCGTCCCGTCCACCGTGAGGCAGTGGACGTAGCCCTTGGCCTCGCCCTCGAGGGGCGTCCATGCGTCGTCTACCCAGTAGCCGGGCACGGAGTCCCTGATCCCCGCGGCGTAGACCTTGCCGCCCGATACGGCTATCGCCGTCACGGCCGATCCCGTTCCCGGCGCCTGGCTCGAGGGTAAGCCGTGCCAGGTACCGTCGAGCCAGTAACCGGGTATGCGGGCGTCGGCCGCCGATACGGCGTAGCCGCCCGCGTAGGCGCGGCCGCCAGATACCGCGAGGGCAAGGACCCGCCCCCCCTTGCCCGGCCAGAGGCGGGGTAGCTCCGTGAAGGCTCCGTCGACCCAGTAGGCCGGCTCGTAATCCGACCCGTCGGCCGTCTCGTAGTTGCCCCCGGCGTACAGGCGGCCGTCCGCCGCGGCTATGGCCTTCACCTCGCCGTAAACGGTCCCGCTCGGCGTCGGTAGCCCGATCCAGGTCCCGTCCAGCCAGTAGCCGGGTACGGTGACCAACCCTACGGTGGCGTTGCCGGCCGCGTACACGTGCGGGACGACGAGCACCTCGCAGGTCGCCTCGAAGCCGCCGTCGACGGTCCTCGCCTTGATCGTCGCCCTTCCGGCGGAAAGGCCGGTCACCCTGCCGCCCTGGTCTACCGAGGCCACGGCGCTATCGTCGCTCGACCAGGAGACCTCGCGGTTGGCCGCATCGGCCGGGGATACGGCGGCCGCCAAGGCGAGTGCGTCGCGGGCGTAGAGCTCCGCGCTCGCGGTCGACAGGGCGATGCCCGAGACCGCCTTTCCCGGCGCCGGCTGGTCGGTAGCCGGCTTGCTAGACAACGGCTGGTCGCACGAGGCGAGCAGGGCGGCGGCCAGCAGGAAGAATGATGTGATCCTTGCGTTCATGGTACCTCTCCTCGTACCCGCGATGGGGTACGAGGAGGATATATGCCATGGAGGATCGCGAGCGGCATCCGCCTTTTTGTATGATTCGAGGGGGAGGTTCGCTACTTCCCCTCCACAAGGAACCGATACAGGCAGTCGCCCAGGGCGTCGAGCTCGGCCTCCGATATGCCCTCGGCCGTGTCGCTCGTCCTGTGATAGTCGGCGGTGTCGTACTCGGTGAGGCTCACGGCCGCCATGCCTAGGAAGGTTAATGGATAGTGATCCATGTTGGTATACGGGGACTCGGCCCCCGCGCTGAAGCCGGCGGCCCTGAGCGCGCTCGCCAGGGCCTCGGCCAGGGGCCTCGAGGCCTCGTCGCCCGAGTAGAGTACGCCTACCGCTAGCTTGGCGGTCGAGGCTACCATGTCCAGGTTGATGAGCCTGACGCCCCGGGCGCGTAGGAGCGGCTCCCGCGCGAAGGCCTGGGCGCCGGAGAGGCCTGATTCCTCGGCGTCGGTAAGGAGGAAGGCCAGGTCGACGGGGGCCCGGTCGCTCGGCAGGGCCCGCGCCAGGGCCAGGAGAACGGCCACGCCGCTGGCGTTGTCCAGGGCGCCCGGGAAGGGCGTGCCGTCCAGGTCCAGGCCTACGTGGTCGTAGTGGGCCGAGAGGAGGTACGCGGGCCTACAGTCGCCGCCGTCGCCGTTCCACTCGGCGTAGATATTGGCCGCGTCCCGCTCCGCGAAGCGGGCTGGGCTCGCGACGCGGGCCCGGGGCTCGGCCGATGGGGTTCCGGTAGCGAGGGCGCGATAGGCCGCCGCCGCCTCGGCGAAGAGGGCCTGGTCCAGGCCCAGGACGACGAGCCCGTCCCGGGGCTCCGCCCTGCGGCCCGGGGCTTGGCCGGCGAAGAGCGGCCGTACCCCTACGCTCGAGCCGCCCGCCAGCTCCAGGATGAGGCCGCCGGCCTTCTCCCATCGGCCTAGGTCGTCAGGCTCGTATCGGCTTGACGGTAACAAGAGTATATCGCCATCGTCGAACGATTGGCCCTGTTCCGTTATCAACCTGAGAGGCCCCTCGGCGGCGCCGCCCCGGTACGCGCCTCTCACCACGTCGCGGAACTCCCGCCTGAAGGCGTAGGCGCGGTCGGACCCGAAGAGGCCCCGCAGCTCCAGGGCAGCCTCGCCCTCCAGCGTCGCGCTCACCTCGGTGAAGCCCTGCTCCCGAACGCTCAGGCCCAGGCCCCTAAGCTCGGCCGCGATCCAGGCGCGGGCAGCCTTGCCGCCGGTGGTACCGGCCTGGCGCCCCCCGTACTCGCCCTTGGAAAGCTCTCGTACGACCGAGAGGCCGTAGTCCGCGTCTATGCCCTCGGGGTTCGGCCGCCAGCCCGAGGCGTCGACGCTCGCCCGGTCGGCGACCGTCTCTCCGGCCATGGCCGCCGTCGGTTCCGGAGGCTCCTCACCGCGTTTCGACCCCGCGCAGGCCGCGGCAAGGAGGCATAGGGCAGCGATTGCGAGCCGCGCGATCGCGCGCTGTTCCCTCGACGGTTGACGCGCATGGGAACGGTAGGTCATATCGAGCTCCTTCGCCGGGGATTCTGCATCCTACCATCGCGCAGCTAGCTTGCAAGCGCAAGCACTACGAGCATGCCGAACCTTATGCCTCGGTACCGTAAGGGGTTCGTGGCTACCCCTGACGGGTCGCGCGTTCCCTACGTGACGATAGGCGACGGGCCGATAGCCAGGGTCGTGATACCGGGAGCGGGCGACGGGCTATCCCTGGTGACCGACGCGGCGGCTAACCTGGCCTTTCACTTCCGCAAGGCGGCCCGACGGTATCGTATCCTCGTCCTATCCCGCCGTGACCCCATCCCTCCGGGGCATAGCCTCGAGGCCCACGCCGACGACCTGGCGTACGCCATCGAGAGCCTAGGCTTCGGCCCCTGCATCCTGGAATGCAACTCGGCCGGCGGTCCCGTCGGCCAGATCCTGGCGGCCAGGCGTCCCGAGCTCGTGTCGGGCCTCGTCCTCTCGGTCACGTTCCACCGCTCCAACCCGGAGACCGGCGCCGTCGTCTCGCGCTGGCTCGAGCTTGTCGATCAGGGGCGGTGGTCGGACCTCCTCTGGAACACCATGGAGCTCACCTATAGGCCCAAGTCGCTCGCGCGCTATCGCCTCATGAAGCCGCTGCTACCGCTCCTGTCCTCGCCGGCTAGGCATGCCGATCGCCTCAAGAACCTGCTCAAGGAGCTTCTCGACTTCGATCATCGATCCTATCTATCGGCCATACGCTGCCCCGTGCTGGTCAGCGGGGGAGAGGACGACCGCATCATTCCGGCCGGCGTGACCCGCGAGATGGCGTCCTTGATCCCGGGCGCAACGCTCCGCCTGTATCCCGGCTACGGCCACGGTAACGATCTCGAGAACCCTGCCTATGGGGCCGACTTCGATGGCTTCGTCGAAGGAAAATGCTAACGCCCGTTAGCAGCGATAAACCGTATAGTATCTATACATTATCGTGAGTACCTGTATAGCTACTATACACTCTCGGTCGCTAGGCGTTCAGTGCCTATACGCTTTTCCGATTGACAACCCGCCTCGCCCGTAGTATAGGGTGTGTACATAACGCCCGTATAGTGGTAGTGGAAAGGAAGGTACGAGGGTATGTACGACTACGAGGAAGGCTTACGGCTGCTCCAGGAGAAATTCGGCGGAGGCAAGGACAACGTCATCTCGCTGGCGACCGTAGCCCTCGAGAGCGCTGACGACGGAGCGCCGCTACCCGCGGTTCGAGGCGTGGACGCCTACTACGAGGATGGCGCCTTCTACGTCACGACGAGCGCCGGCTCCAACAAGATGAGGGAGATAGCCGCCAACCCGCGTGTCTCGATAGCCTCGTGCGAAGAGATGTTCACGGCGAGCGGCGTCGGCGAGAACCTCGGCTGGGTCCTGGATCCGAGGAACGCCGAGCTCCGAGCCAAGCTCCGCGCCGCCTTCGCTCCCTGGTACGATAGCGCCAACGACGAGAAGAGCGTCGAGTGCTGCATCCTGGCCGTACGGCTCGCTAAGGGCGTCCTCAACGTCAACCATTGGGAGAAGCTCTATCGCATGGACTTCGAGAAGAAGTCCTGCGCCGTCACTCCATGAACCGGAGGCCCCGCCGTGGAACAGATTAATGCCATAGAGCTAGTCGACCCGAACGCCTACCCCGACGAGGCAGTATTACGCGGCGTACTCGGGCCGGGCTACGGCGCCTACGGGGCGCTCATGGGCGCGCTCGGGGAGCGCGGCTATACCCACGAATGGCGCTACTACAAGGACGGCAAGGCCTGGCTCTGCAAGGTCCAACGCAAGGCCAGGACCCTGGCCTGGATGTCTGCCTGGCGGGGCTACGCCAAGGCCACCGTCTACCTGCCCGAGCGTTACCTGGCGGGCCTGGCCGCCATCGCCCTGAGCGACGCCGCCAGGCGCTCCATAGATGAAGCGGGGAACGTCGGGAAGTCCAGGCCCTGCATGGTAGACCTGCATGTCGGGGCCGACGTGGGCGACCTGTTGGCCCTCATGGACTATAAGGCTACGCTGAAGTAAGGCGACTACGACTTCCCCTGCTACCTGTCGCTCGGCTACCCGGGCGAGGAGGGCAGGAGGCTCGCCGAGACCTACGGTCGGTACCTCCTACCTTGAGGCGATTCGGCTCGCTGGTTTCCTCGACTCTCGGACGGCATTATAGAGCATACCTCCGAGGAGTATCAGTACGCCGGCGAGCTTGCGTACCGGGATGGCCCCGTCGTCGATAGCGTCTATCGCCAGTCCGATTAGGGCCTGCCCGGCGAAGAGGAGTGTCGTGGCGTAGATAGCCGGGATCCTGGGACAGACGACGTTGACGGATCCGACCATGATCACGCCCATTACGCCGCCGCCTATCGCCATGAAGGGATACGACGCTAGGGCGGGTCCGATAGC
>CAZNNA010000110.1:0-10141 GCA_964573825.1 uncultured Treponemataceae bacterium | reverse complement strand
ATCGACGAGTCCGCTCATCGCGAGGCCTCCCTTCGGGAGCCGCTACCGGACGCGCGCGGGTGGCATGGCGGAGCGGGCGTATCCTCCATGGCGGAGAGCGCTTCCGCGAGGAGCCCCAGGGATCGTCGTACGTTTTCCCGCTCGCCGGCGGGGACGCGCCCGAGCACGTCCAGGGCCTGTCGGTTCAAGGAGGCGTTCAGGTCGGAGAATCGCTTCCTGCCGGCGTCGGTAAACCTGACGCTTAGCCTACGCGCGTCGCCGCAGCATGCCTCCCTCTCGACGAGCCCCTCGCGCTCGAGCCCGTCGAGGGTCCTCGAGACCCAGCTCTTCTCCAGGCCGAGGCGCGCGGGAAGGTCCGCCTGCATCGCCTCGCCGTCCTCGCCGATCGCGCATAGGACGAGGCAGCGGGTGGAGGTGACCCCGCACCTGTCCGCCATCCTCCGCTGGAGCCCGGAATAGGACTTCGCCACGTACCGTAGTAACTCTTCATCGCTTTGCATGAAATCTCCTTGCGTTGCTACTAGCAACTATAAGCAAGAAGATTAGCGTTGTCAATAGCAACTAACTGTAGCGTCCCTCGCCCTTTCCGAGCGCGGCCCGTACCGCCGCCCTCGAGCTCGCTAGGTACAACACGAGGTAGACGGCGCAGTAACCGGCTATGGTCAGCGCTATGGGGCGCGAGAAGTCGCTCTGGAAGACGCGCCCCATGGTAGCCAGGGCTACGACGCTATGGACCACGCCCAGGGCGAGGGGGACGGCGTAGGTCGCCAGGACCTGGGCCTTGACGGCCCGGGACAGGATGCCCGGCTCGATGCCTATGGTCGACAGGAAGGCGTAGCGGGACGCGTCGTCGCCTATCTCCATCACCTGCTTGAAGTGTATGACGCTGCCCGTGGAGGCCAGGAACACGAGGCCTATGAAGACGCCGATGAAGAGGAAGAGGTCGTTGGACCGCTGCAGCGCCTCGACGTCGAAGGCGCGGCTGGAGACCCGGCGTCCCGGCAGCGCCTCGATGACGGCGCGCGTCAGCTCGGTCGACTGGCCGGGCCGCTCCAGCGCGACGCCGAGCCTCGTCCGGACGCTCGCGCCGGAGGCAACCAGGGAATCGAAGTCGCCGTCCGAGGCGACGAGGTAGGGGTCGGTAGCCCAGCCCCCGACGGGCGCGCCCCTAGCCGTTCCCGCTATGCGCAGCTCGAGCCCGGAAGGCGATCGGAGCAGCGCGCCTACGGCCTCGGATAGCCGGTCGCTCCGCGTGAGGAGGAGGAGGGCCTCGCCCGCCGCCGGCGGCCCGACGGGTTCGAGGCCAGCGGCGGCGCGAGCGGACGCGAACTCCGAGGCGGGCACGACCAGGAAGTCCTGCTCGCGCGAGACGCCGCCCGACGCGACGGAGAGGGAGAGCGAGGCGTGCCGTACCCGGGCGCTGGCGACGACGGGATTGATGCCGTCGGCGATGGCGATCGAGGAGATGACGCCGAGCTCGCTACCGTCGATCTCGGTCAGGGCCAGGGTGAAGGGGAACTCGGTCTCCGCCCGCCTCTGGGTATCGTACTTGAGGTTGACCCCGGTCCCGATGGCCGCCATGGAGACCGTGCCTATCATGGCTATGGCGAAGAAGATGCGTACGTTGTTGCCTATGCGGAACGACAGGTTCCCGAGCGCCAGGGGCCGCCACGAACGCAGGAAGAAACCCTTGCGCTCCCTGAGCGCCCGCAGCGCCATGGGCACGGCGAAGCGGACGATCCCGTAGGTAGCCGCCGTGGTCATTCCCACCACGACGAAGAAGCGCCCGCCGACGGTGCGCATGGTCGAGCCGAGGGCGTAGGCGTAACCGGCGACGAGGAGCGCCACGGAGGCGATAGCCAGGAGGGGATGCGGCCGGGGCATGGACTCCGCCGTCCTGGCGGCCGAGAAGAGCGCGGCGAGGCGGCTCCTGTACGCGACCATGAAGGCGCCGAGGGACGTCACGGCGACGAGGACGGCGAAGACCGCGGCGGTCTCGGCGATCGCCGCCGCGTTAATAAGGGCGCCCGGCCCGACCTCGGCGCCCACGAGCCTGAAGACGGCCAGCAGGAAGAGGCGCGACAGCACGCAACCGGCGCCTATGCCTATCGCCGTGGCCGCCAGGCCGAGGACGCTCATCTCGGCGAAGAGCCCGAGGCCCACTGACGCCCGGGGGGAGCCGAAGAGGGCGTAGAGGCCGGCCTCGCGCTTGCGGCGGCGCAGGTAATAGGACGTGGCGAACCAGAGGAAGGCACCGGCGAAGATAGCGACGACGACGGAGGCCGCCGCGAAGGCCTGGGGCATGCCGCTCGTCGCCAGGGCGCCCTCGCGGACGACGGGATCTCGCTTCACGGCCACGAAGAGGTAATACAGCAGCGCGTTGAGGGCTACCGCGGCAAGGTGGGTGTAGTAGTCCTTTGCCCGCCGGAGCGCGCTTCGGCCCGATAGGGAGAGGACGCTCATCGAGCCCCGCCTTCCAGGGCGCGCAGCGACTCGATGATGCGGTCGAAGAATGCTCGGCGAACGCCGTCGCGATCGCCGTCGCAGTCGCCGCCCGAGCGTAGCTCGGCGTAGACGGCGCCGTCGAGTATGAACACCACGCGGGAGCAGTAGCTCGCCGCCAGGGCGTCGTGGGTGACCATCAGGATGGTCGCGCCCTCGTCTCGGTTAAGGGAGCCCAGGGTACCGAGGAGGCCCGCGGCGGCCCGCGAGTCCAGGTTTCCCGTGGGCTCGTCGGCCAGGAGCAGCTCGGGGCCGGGAGCCACCGCGCGGGCGGCCGAGACGCGCTGGCGCTGCCCGCCGGACAGCTCGCAGGGGAATTTCTCGAGGATGTCGGCGATGCCCAGGCGCTCCGCGGCCAGGGCGGCCTTGGCCAGGGCCTCCCCTACCCCGAGCCCGGCCAGGGTCATCGGCAGGGCTATGTTCTCGCCGGAGGTGAGCGTATCGAGCAGGTTGAAGTCCTGGAAGACGAAGCCGAGGCGCTCCCTGCGGAAGCGCGACAGCTCCCTCTCGGGACAGGAGAAGAGGTCGGTCCCCGCTACCAATATCTCGCCCGAGGTCGGGCGGTCTATCGTCGCTATGATATTGAGGAGCGTCGTCTTGCCGGCCCCGGACGGGCCCATGACGCCGACGAATTCGCCTTTCTCCACGTCGAGGTCAAGGCCCCTCAGGGCCTCGTAGCGAGCGCCCCTCGTCCCGTAGACCTTGGAGAGGCTCCTCGCTCGTACTATGGCAGTGCTCATGGCATTCCTTTCGCCTTCCGTCCGGCCCCCTCTCGGGCGTACCGTAGGCGACGGCCAGGCGGGAAGACTATAGGCTCGCCGGGCCAGGCTCGTCCTTGCGCCTGGCTTACGAAACGGGCCGGGGAGGCTTACGCTTTCGTCACGCGGCCGCGACGATCGCCGCGCGGGGCTATCGCGCCATGGAGCCTCCGCCTCCGAGCGGCCGGAGGTAATCGGTGGGGGGGCCGAAGCGTATGCGTATATCGGTGTAGGCGCCGGGCTCCGAGTCGGCCGAGACCTGGTGTCCCATGCCCTCGCAGAGCCTAGCCACGATGTAGAGCCCCATACCCGTGGCCTCCGGATAGTCCCTCCCGTTGGCGCCGGTGAAGCCGCGATCGAATATCCTCGGAAGGTCCTCCGGCGGTACGCCCCGGCCCGTGTCGCGGATGGACAGTACGGTATCGCCGCCTTCACGCGATAGCCTGGCGACGACGCGCCCGCCGCGGGGAGTATACTTGAGGGCGTTGGATAGCACCTGCCTGACGGCGAAGGCGAGCCACTTGGGATCGCTCCGTACGGTAGGGCCCGCGCCCGGCCTCTCTCCCGATCCCTCGCCTCCGCCGCCGGACCAGGGCTCTACTGAAAAGGACACCCCCGCCTTGACGAAGGCCCTGGCACGGGCCGCCACCTCGGCCCGGACGATGGCCAGGGGATCGACCTCGCGCACCAGGTAATCGCGGGAGAAGGAATCGGCCCTGGCGGAGTAGAGGACGCGCTCCACGCCCTCCACGGCCCGCTCGAGCTCCTCGCGTACGGAGTCCCGGATAGCGGGGGGCACGCCGGGCGACTCGAGCTCCAGCATGGCGGCGGCGAGCGGCGTCTTGGCCTCGTGGGCCCAGGAGACGAGGTAGTCGGAGAAGGCCCGGCCGCGGGCATCCGCCTCGCCGCGCAGGGCGACGAGGGCTCGCTCCAGGGCCTCGCTCGACTCCTTCCAGATAGCCTGCTCCCGGCTCGCCGGCTCGGGGAGCGCCGCCGAGTAACCCGGCTCGGGCCCCTCGGCGACCGCCCGGGCTGCTGCCGCCGGCAGCCGGCTCGCGCGCCGGTAATCGAAGGCCAGCCAGGCGGCGAGGAACGAAGCGGCCACCAAGGCCGCATAGGCGACGTCGATAGTCGCCGAGGCTCCGGCGCCAGAGATTCCGGCGGCCGGGCTCAGGAAGGCTACGGCAGAGGCCGCCGAGACGCCCAGGGCGTAGGCCAGCATGAAGGGCAGGCGATCAGCCAGGTAGGGCGCGGGGCCGTACGCTGACCGCTTCGCCGAACGACCGGGCGGTCGGCTAGTCGACGGCATAGCCCTGGCCCTTGACCGTACGGACGGCCTCGGGGCGACCTATCGAGGCCAGCTTACGCCTCAGGCGGTTCATGTTGACGGTCAGGGTGTTGTCCTCCACGAATATCTCGTC
Source organism: uncultured Treponemataceae bacterium (assembly GCA_964573825.1). Classification (GTDB taxonomy): domain Bacteria; phylum Spirochaetota; class Spirochaetia; order Treponematales; family UBA12059; genus SZUA-370. The sequence goes on along the minus strand of CAZNNA010000110.1, from coordinate 5,460 downwards.
GCGCCAGAGCGCCGTCTGCAGGTCCTCGCGGCTGATGACCTCGCCGGCTCGCCTCATCAGCGTCCGCAGGAGCAGGAATTCGTTTCGCGTCAGGTCGACGCGCCCCGCCTCCGAGGAGACGACGTTGGAGCGCAGGTCCAGGATGAGGCCGCCGCGCTCCAGGAGATCGACCTCGGCGCCCCGGTAGTCGTAGGCGCGCCGGAGGAGGGCGTGGACCTTGGCCACGAAGGCATCGAGGGAGAAGGGCTTGGGCACGTAGTCGTCGGCCCCGAACTGGAGGGCCATCACGAGGTCCATGGTCTCGGTCCGGGAGGAGACGACGAGTATAGGCAGCTCGGAGAGCTCGCGCAGGCGGCGGCACCAATGGAACCCGTCGTAGGCGGGCAGGTTGACGTCCAGGACGACGAGCCGAGCATCGGCCGCTAGCACGGCCTCGGTGACGCGCTCCCAATCGTCCACGAGCACGGGCTCGTGGCCGTAGCGAACCAGGGCGGCCGCCATGGCGGCCCTGATCTTGAGGTCATCCTCTACGATGGCTATGCGGGGCATGGCTACGAGTATAGCGCCTAGGAGTCTTTCTTGCCGAAGAGTCCCCTAAGGACCCCGAGGAGCCCGGCCTTGCCTTCGCGGTCGTTCCGAGCCTCGCTTCCGTCCCTCGCCGTCGCCGCATCCCGTTCGCGGGGAGCCCCGGACCGGCCAACCGCGTCGCTAGTCGTTCCCCCGCCCCTAGGGACGTCGCCCTTCGCGGCGTCGCCCTTCGCGGCGTCGCCCCGGCGCCTATCCTGCGAGGGACGCTTGGGCTCGGGGGCCTTCCCCGGCTCGCCGGAGGCGGCGTAGCGCTCGCGGTATAGCCGCAGCCGCTCCTCCATGGGCATCGAGTAAGGATCGGCGAGCCGCCGCGAGCCGCCGCCCCGCGGGCGCTGTCCTTGGCCCTTTTCCTGGGTACCCGGTGCGCCCTGCGGACCAGGGCGCGACCGGCCGCCTCGATCTCCCTTAGCCGCGCCCTTGGCAGGGCCCGGCGCGGTCCGCTCGGGCGACCTGGCTCGCCCGTTCTTGGCGCGGGCGCCGCGGCTCTTACCCGACCGCGGTTCATCGCCATGCGGCGCGCCTTGCGACCCGCCTTGAGGCGACCCGCCCTGAGGCGACCCGCCTTGAGGCGACCCGCCTTGAGGAGCGGCGCTCGGCTTGCCGCCGGTGATTGACGCTATGTCGTTCTGTATGGAGCGGATGTTCCGGCCGTCGTACGGCTTATCGTCGCCATGCTTCCGCGGGCCGCCTTTATCGGGAGCCCTCCGCTCGGCCCGCTCGGGCCGCCTAGCGCGCTCGGCCCTCGGTACGGGGGGCGCCTTCGCTACCGGCGAGGGCTTGCGCCCCGCCTCTCCGTCCCGGGCCAGGAGACCGGCCGGAGGCGTCTCGGGCTCCAGGCGTAGGCCCAGGGCCCGGGCGATGACCGGCAGGCCGTAGCGGAAGCGGTCGCAGTAGAAGTTGACGACCGCCGCCTCGGGACGCTCGGTATCCAAGAGCCCGAGCCGCGCCCGATAGGGTTCAGCTTCCAGCGGCAGGTCCCAGTTGACGAGGAGCGAGGCCCAGCTCGAGCCGCGCTCCGCGAGGTCGGCATCGCACAGCGTAACTACGTCTCCCGGAGCGCCGCGACCGCGGGTCGCCTCCCGGCCGCCCTGCCTCGAGCCGCCGCGGGCGGCCTTGGCGTAGGAGACCGCGACGAGGCCGCGCTCGGTAAGGTCTGAGGCCAATCCGGCGGCGGCCTCGGCGCTCGAGCAGACCACGGCCACGGGCCGCGCCGCCTCGGCGGCGAGGAGGCCGAGGAGCAGGGCTAGCTTATCGTCGGCCTTGACCTCGTACGTGCGCGTCGGGGCCGAGCGAGCCTTCTCGCCGCGGACCTCCAGTTCCAGTTCCTCGAGCTCGCCGCCCAGGTCGCGGGCCAGGGCCCGATGGGCGGGCGTGATGTCGCTCGCGAACGCGGCTAGGCGTCGCTCGGCCTGAGCCGAGCCTAGGGCGCGCTTGAGCATGGCGGCGTCGGCCGCCCCCGCAAGGGGCCCGATGTCGGATAGCGCCACGATGCCGAAGGCGTCGGTATCGAGCGTCCCGGCGGCCGCCCTGGAGGCGACCGTATCCATGGAGCCGATGGAGACGCGAGCCTCCTCGGCCAGGCCGTAGCGTCCCATGGCCACGGAGCTTAGCCCCAGCCGCTTACCCAAGGCGTCGAAGGCCTCCTTGAGCCCCGCGACGTCCTTGTCGCTCGGAGCCACGACCAGCGCCTTGAGCGACGGGTCGGCCAATTGCCTATCGGCTATCGCCGCCAGCAGGACGGCGTCCCGCGCCGGGCCGAGCCTGACGCTGGCGACGAGGCTGCCCTCTGACAGGCGCCTCGAGACGAGGGCGGCGGCCGGCGCCGCCTGAGCCCCGAGAGAGTCACGTATACGCCCATCGAGGGCGTCGGTATCGTTTCGCATCGCGATTCCACTACAATCGGTTTTTTCCTGGACGCGGCGAGGCCCCGTCCCCGTAAATTCTGCCTAGCACTATACAATGGCGGAGGGACGTTGTGAAGAAGTGTCGGCGCTTCCTAAGCCCCGCCTTTCCGTGGCACTATGGGAAGCATGAAAAGGATACTCATGATAGCTATCAGCGCCGCGCTCGCCTCGACCTCCTGCGCCGCCGGCAAGGACGACGAGGCCTCCATCCGCGTGATCGAGGGCGCCCGGGCGCCGGCGGACCCGAGGCTCGACCGAGCCAGCCGGGCGTTCTCCCGCCTCTCGCTCGTATCGCCCGAGCGCGCCGAGGCGGCGCTAGCGGCGGAAGCGGCCATGAGGGCGGCCCCCGGGCGCTTCATGGAGCTCCTATCGGCCGCGGAGGCGGAGTCGAGCGCCGCCGGGGGCCTCCTCGCCCTCGTCGATAAGCGCCACGACCTGGCGGCCGGCTACGAGCCGGCAGATCTCGTATCGCTCAACGACTATCCGCTATCCACTACGCGCAAGGATCTTAGGCTCCGCGCCGCTATCATGGACGCCGTCCTGGAGATGGACGCGGCCGCCAAGGCCGACGGCGTCGCGCTCGTCTTCGCCTCGTCGTACCGATCCTACGATTACCAGGCGGGGCTATTCGCTCGCTACGCCAAGGCGCACGGCGAGGATGAGGCGGCGCGCTTCTCGGCGAGGCCCGGGCAGTCGCAGCACCAGCTCGGCACCGCCGTAGACTTCGCGCCCATCGACGACGCCTTCGCCGACACCGCCGCGGGCCGCTGGACCGCCGCTAACGCGGGGCGCTTCGGCTTCTCCCTATCGTTCCCGCGGGGACTCGAGCCCGTAACGGGCTATATCTGGGAAAGCTGGCATTACCGCTACGTCACCAAGGCGGGCGCGGCGCTCGAGAGGGAGTTCTTCGGTGGCGTCCAGCAATACATGCTAGAATTCCTGGACGCCTACGCCGGGGACTAGCGCTTGGCCGCGGCCGGCTCGCGCTGCTTGATAGACTCCTGCCTGAAGCCCTCGGAGAACTGCTCGACGGTCTTGCCGAACTGCTTATCGCTCAGGAAGCCGAAGTCCTGCAGCACGCCCCGGTCGATCTGGTCGTAGGTCATGCCGCCTATCTCGTACTCGCAGAACACGTTGGCCAGGTAGACGGTGAAGACGACGTCCTTGAAATCCGTCGTCATCAGCTCCGGCTCGTGGTGGAAGCGTATGGCGGCGACGAGCGATTCGGGGAAATTCCACTTCTCCGCGACCCTGGCGCCGATCTCGGCATGGTTCATGCCGCCCGCCAGGTCCTCGAAGGTCGCCTTCTCTATGCCCTTGGCGGTACAGAAGTCCTTTATATGGTCGAGGAGCTCGGGATGTACCGCCGAGAAGATGATCTTGCCCATGTCGTGCAGCATGCCGCCGACGTAGGCGTCGTCCTGGAGCGCCCTGTTACCGGGCTTGAAGTTCTTGGCCAGGTTGTAGGCGTAGTACGCGCAGCGGTAGCTATGGTCCCAGAGGGCCCGCTGGTCCATGCCGCGCTCGTCGGCGAGTATCTTCTGCGAGCCGTAGGAGAAGAGCAGGTTCTTGATACCGCGCAGGCCGACGAGCTTGACGGCGTCGACGATGTTATCGACGCGTCGGGGCAGCATGAACTGGGCGGAGTTGACCAGCTTCAATAGGTCGGCCGTCATCGACGGGTCGGTCGATATGTTCCTGGCTATGTCGACCATCTCGCTCTTGGGGTCGGCGATGAGCCTCTGGATGGTCAGTATGTTCTCGGGGAAGTGGGGCAGGCTCGTGATCTGGCGGACGAGCTCGTCGGTCAGGGCCGACAGGCTCTCGATCTTGGCGGCCGCTACCGGCACGTTGATGCGCGCCACCGTCTCGCCGTTATCGGTGAAGATATCGAAGCAGTCCTCGTCCAGGCTCATCTTCTTGAGCATGAGCACCAGTATGACGAGCCCGAGGCCGGCGCCCTCGGAGGCGTCGAGGACCTGGGTCATGGCCTCCTCGAGCGTCTCGTACTTGCGGGAGTGCGCCAGCTTGTCCTGGATGCGCAGGTATTCCGTACGGGTAAGCTCGGAGTTGTTCCTGACCTCGAGCACGACGTTGGAGCCGCGGGCCTGGAAGATGATCTTGATATAGTACTGCTTCTCCTTCTGCTTCTGGAGGTAGTAGGAGATGTTCTCGAGCGTATCGGCCTTGAAGGAGCGCATTCCCTCCTCGTAATCGGTGGGATCGGAAAGGTCGAGCCCCTTGATCTCGAAGTACACGCGCTTGGTATTGGCCTTCTTGGCGTTGACGGCTAGCTCGCGCAGGCAGTAGACCAGGTAGTCCTTGAGGCGGGCCTGGCCGAGCTCGGCCAGGAAGACCTCGAGGACCTCCTCGATGTATACCTCGATCTCGTGGGGCAGGGTATACGTGGTTATAGTGAGAGGGATGGCGCTATGCGCCGCCTTCTTGATCTTAGCTACATCTACGACGAGTTCATTGCCTGCCATCGACCGTCTCCGTTGCACATTCAGGATGAGCCTCAGCCCTTCCGTCTAGATTACTTTATCGGAGCCCATAGCGCAACACGCAATCGGGTAAGCGCGCGGGAAACCGCGGGCGCGGGCGCCGAGGCGAGGCCCCGCGAGGCAGTCTTCGCCGACCGGGCTGTGGGATCATTGACAGCGCGCCTCGATGGCTAGACTTGGGCCCATGAAGACCGTCCTGATCGTAGACGAAGACGCGGGAGCCCTCGCGGTAGCCGAGGCGGCCCTGGGCTCTCGATATATCGTGCGCGGCTTCCCGTCCCTGGCCGCGGCCGAGCCGTCGCTGCGCGACGCGAGCCTGCCCCGGGCCGACGTCATACTCGTGGACGAGGAGGCGGCCGCTCCCGACGGAGCCCTCCTGAGCGCTGCGGCGCTCGCCCCCGACGCGACCGTGGTGCTGGCGAGCAGGGATGCCGCCGGCCGGCGCGCCATCGCCTGGACCGGGT
>CAZNNA010000109.1:0-10178 GCA_964573825.1 uncultured Treponemataceae bacterium | reverse complement strand
CTTGAAGTGGTCGACGTCGAGCAGGGCTATAGAGAAGCCCCCGCGAGGAGCGGAGACGGCCCGCTCCACCGCCGAGAGGATTTCCACGTGGTTGAGGAGCCCGGTCAACCCGTCATGGCTCGATAGGAAGCGGAGGCGCTCCTGGTAGTCTCGTATCCTCAGGGCCGAGCGGGCCCTGGCCCTGATCTCTATGGCCTCGAAGGGCTTGCGTATGTAGTCGATGGCGCCGGCGTCGAGCGCCGCCTGGGCATCGGCCGCGTCGGTCTTAGCGGTTACCATGATGACGGGAACGCGGGAAAGCGCCGCGTCCGCCATCATGTCGCCGAGCGCCTCGATACCCGAGCGGCCAGGCATGACTACGTCGAGTAGCACGAGGTCGGGCGGGACCCCGCGCATCGCCGCGAGTCCCGCGTCGGCGTCGGCGGCGACGCTCGTGACGTAGCCGTCGGCCTCGAGCGTCTTGGTTAGGATCTTGCGTTCCAGTTCGCTGTCGTCGATTATCAGTACGTGGTGCATGCCGATAGTGTAATACGCCGCCGCTAGGTTTCAAGCCGAGTCCGGCGACTTACTACCCGTAATGACCGGGGGCGTGATGATCGAGGGGCTTCCGTAACAGCGCGTCCTTAGCTATCCTTCGAGTACCATGGAACACGCTCGAGGAACGGTCGTATCGCGGGTTCGCCGCCTGGTACCGCGCCCGCCCCTGGCCCTGCTGTCCTTCCTGTTGCCCGGCTCGGCGGTCTTCTTCCGCCCCTTCGGGCTAGGGGCGGAGCCTTCGCTGCTCCTGGGCGTGCTCGGCCAGGTGCTCCTCGCGTGGATTACGGGCTTCGCGCATCGCAACGTGGCCTCGCTCTGGCTGCTCGCGGCCTTCTTGACGCTCGGCGAGGCCAGTCCGGTAGAGGTACTCAACTTCCCGCTCTCGAGTAACTTTATCCTGATCGTGGCGGCCTTCCTGGTCTCGGAGGCCATAACGAAGAGCGGCCTCTCCGAGCGCCTCGTCAGGATGTTCTTCGGGCGTTTCGCTCGATCGCCGCGAGGCCTCGTGCGCTTCGCCTTCGCGGCCGGGGCGGCCTTGGCGCTCTTCGTGCCCCAGCCCTTCCCGCGCGTCATCGTATTGTCATCGCTCTTCTCGACCTTCCTGAGGGATAGGGAGCTGGCCGAGAACCATAGGCGCGCCTGCCTCCTGGCCGTCTTCGCGGCTACCACCGGAACCTCCATGCTGCTCAAGGGAGGTGACGTGCTGCTCAACAACGCGGCGCTGGCCCTGGCCGGCGCGAGCGTGTCCTACGCCCGCTGGGCGGCCCTCATGTTCGTGCCATCGTTGATCGTAAGCCTCCTATCGTACCTCGCGCTCGTATGGGTGTTCCGCGTTCCCTCGACTCCGTTCAACTCGCCCGAAGCCTCGGTCGAGGCTGACCGAGCGCCTCGCGAGGCGCATGAGGCAAGGCCGCGCTCGAGGCTCACCCTCGTCTCGGCCGTGGTCGTCGCCCTCGTCGCCGCCTGGGTCACCGAGCCCCTGCACGGGATACCGGCCGCCGCGAGCGCGGCCATGGCGGTGGCCGTCCTCCTGGCCTTCCGCGCCCTTACGCTACGGGATGCGCAGGCCATAGATCCATCGCTTCTCATCTTCTTGACGGCGGCCTTCTCCATCGGCAAGACGCTGGCCGCCAACGGCATCGCCCAGCGCGTCGCGGAGCTCGTCGGCAAGGCGCTACCCTCGGCCTCGTCGCCTTGGTACTTCCTAGCCATGGCGGTACTGCTCATGGGACTTCACTTCGTCATCGGGAGCGTACTCACGACCATGTCCATAGCCATACCGAGTCTCGTCGTCGCCGCGGCGGGAGCGGTGCCGCCCGAGCTCGTCGGGCTATTCGCCTATTCGGTGATCACCATGCAGTACTTCCTGCCCATACACCACGTGACGGTGCTCATAGGCGCCGGCAAGGGATACTACTCTCAGAAGGATACGATAGCCTTCGGCGCCGCGATGGCCCTCGTCGTGCCGCTCTATGCAGCCCTGGTGCTCGTCTCCTGGTGGCGGCTCATCGGGGCCGCCTAGGCGGGCGGCGCTCCCGGCTCCTCTACGAGGCGCGACCAGTAGCGCTTGGGCATGTGTCCGCGCTGCAGGGCCGGATTGGCTCGCTCGGCTATGCCTATCGAGGCGAAGTACGTCCTCCACAGCCCGCGTATCGCTAGCTCGGCCTCGGCGAGCGGTAACCCTTCGGGCGGTAGCGAGAGCCCCGAGACCAGCTCGCAGCCCTCGCCGGGTTCATGGATCAAGGCGGTTCCCCGGCGGGCGTCGTGTACGGCGAAGCGCATCGTCGCGTAGCGGGCGCCGAAGTGGTCGGCCATGAGGACTATGACGTCGCAGGCCGGCTCGATCGCGGCGTACCAGGAGCCGTCGGCGAGCTCGGAGAAGCGGGCCAGGCCGAGGAGCAGGTGAGCCTCGCGGCGGGACCTCGCGGAGGCCTTCAGTACCTCGAGCATGGCCGGGTCCGAGAGGTCGTCGAGCGCGGAGGCGCCCTCGGCCCTGAGCCTACGCAGCGCCCGGGCCACGGCGGTATCGGCGCCCGGGCGATCGGACAGGAAGGCCTCGAGCAGCGTTCGCATCGCCGCCGCCCCGATGGCGCGGGTAAAGCGCTCCCAGAGGGCCGCCGCGCGCCCGTCGTCGCGCTCGACCGCCCAGCGCTCCTCGAAGAGCCCCGCGGGGGTCGACGGGCCGACCACGGCTACCGGTCCCGGCGCGTTGAGCGACTCGGCGCAGGCGCAGAGGAAGCCGGGTAGGCTGCCGTCGTGGGAGAGGACGGGGGCGACGCTAGGCATCGGCTCCCCAGTCGAACTCGAGCTGGCGAGGTCCGAAGAGCCGGGCAGCGCCGTCGGCGAGGGCCGCGCCGCAGGTCGCCGGATCGATGGTTCGTCGCGCCGCCGGCGGCAACCCCTCGGGAACCAGGCCCGAGCAGGTGACGAAGTAGGCGGCCCGCTTCATGACGACGCCGAGCCGGGCGAGCGCCTCGGGGCGGAGCCGCGCCTGGCGCCTGGCCTTGAGTATGCGCGAGGCCGAGACCGGGCCTATGCCCGGGACGCGGAGGAGCTCGAGGTAGTCCGCGGCGTTCACGTCGATAGGGAAGTAGCCGGGATTACGCAGGGCCCAGGCGCACTTGGGATCGACGGCCGACTCCAGGTTCGGGCGCTCGGGCGACAGGATCTCCTCGGCCCTGAAGCCGTAGAAGCGGAAGAGCCAGTCCGCCTGGTAGAGCCTGTGCTCGCGGAGGAGGGGCGGGGCGCCCAGCGCCGGAACGCGCGGATCCGGGCTCACCGGCACGAAGGCCGAGTAGTAGACTCGCCTGACGTCGTAGGCCAGGTAGAGGTTCTCGGCGAGCGAGAGTATGGCGGCGTCGGACTCGGGGCTGGCGCCCACGACGAGCTGGGTGGTCTGCCCGGCCGGGAGCGTCGCGGAGAGCGGGTCGCGACGCCTCGACCTCCTCGCGGCCATCACGGAGGGCGGCGCGTAGGCCGGGGCGGGCTCGGCCGCCAGGCTCGCCGCGTCGACGCCTCCGGCCGCGGGAAGCTGGGGATAGGGGCGCTCGGCCAGGGCTTGGCCCGAGGCGGCTCGGGGGAGCGAGGCCTGGGCTGCGCCTACGAGCCTGCGGGGCTCGAAGCCGGAGGCCCGGGCCAGGGTCCTCATGACGCCGAAGATGGCCGCCGGGTTCTTGTCCGGGGCGACGCGGGCCAGGCTCGCGGCGCTCGGTAGCTCTATGTTGACCGAGACGCGATCGGCCCAGCGCGCCGCCTCCTCGACGAGCTCGCGCGAGGAACCCGGTATGGCCTTGAGGTGGAGGTAGCCGTTCCAGCGCTCGCGCGTCCTTAGTATCCTGGCGACCGCTATGAGGCGCTCCATGGTGGCGTCGGGGCAGCCCGCCACGCCCGACGACAGGAAGGCCCCCTCTATGTAGTTACGCCTATAGAAGTCGATGACGAGGCGGACGAGTTCCTCGGGCTCGAAGCCGGCGCGCGGTACGTCGTTCGAGCGACGATTGACGCAGTATGCGCAGTCGTAGGCGCAGGCGTTGGAGAGGAGTACCTTGAGGAGCGATATGCAGCGCCCGTCGGCGCTGAAGGCGTGGCAGATACCGGCGGGGGCGGCGTTGCCGAGGCCGCCCGGGGCCGCGGCTCGGGCGCTCCCCGAGGAGGAACAGGAGACGTCGTACTTGGCGGCGTCCGATAGGATCTCGAGCTTTCGTATCGTTTCCATGGTGTCGCGCTCCATGGTACTATACGGACGTATAGCGGTCAAGGACGGCGTATGCCGGTACGTTCGGAGGCAATGCTCGCGCCGGGGGCTTGACGCTGCCTAGGCATTGCTGTTACGGTCGGAAGTAACGTCAGTCGAGGAGGTCGTACCATGCACAAGGTACCAATAGCGTGGCCGCAGGAACCATCCGGCAGCCTTTCCCCAGTTTACTCTCCGTCCGCCTTCCGCTCCGCCTCTCCCCGCCTCCGTCTACGCCTTCGTCGTCGCTAATCCACCCTTCCTTTCCCGTACATAGCTAGCAGGATCGAGTAGCCCCCCGGGGGCGGTCTCTTCCTATTCCCGTAGCCAGGGCCTTGTGGCGCTGGTCCTTCGTATCCGTACCTATATGGTCGCGGCGCGCCTTCGGGCGAGCCCGGCCTTAGGCACGCTGGTACTTACCATGTTACTTATTCTTGTTAAGGAGTATTCCATGAAGAAGATAGCGCTCGCGTATTCCGGCGGCCTCGATACCACCGTCATCGTGCCCTGGCTCAAGGAGAACTACGACTGCGAGGTCGTGGCCGTCTGCGGCGACGTAGGCCAGGCCTGCGACTGGGCGGGCCTCGAGAAGAAGGCCCTGGCCTCGGGGGCCTCCAAGCTCATCGTCAACGACCTCAAGGACGCCTTCGTCGACGAGGCCCTGTGGGCCCTGGTCAAGGCCGGAGCGCTCTACGAGGGACGCTACCTCCTCGGGACGGCCGCGGCGCGGCCCCTCATCGCCAAGGCCCTGGCCGAGACGGCGCTCGCGGAGGGCTGCCAGGCGGTGGCCCACGGCTGCACGGGCAAGGGTAACGACCAGGTGCGCTTCGAGATGGGCATCAAGGCCTTCGCGCCCGGGCTCGACGTCATAGCGCCGTGGCGGATATGGGACATCTCGAGCCGGGAGGAGGAGATAGCCTACCTCGAGGCCCGCGGCATACCGGTACCGTTCAAGCAGGGCGACGCCTACAGCCGCGACGACAACCTCTGGCACGTGAGCCACGAGGGCCTCGACCTCGAGGACCCCATGAACGAACCCAGGCTCGAGGGCATGCTCAAGATGTGCGTGTCCCCGGCCAAGGCGCCGGACGAGGCCGAGTACGTGGAAATCGGCTTCGAGGCGGGCGTTCCCGTGTCCGTGAACGGTAAGGCCATGGGCGGCGTCGCCCTGGTGGCGGCCCTCAACGAGATCGGCGGCAGGCACGGCGTAGGCATACTCGATATGGTCGAGAACCGGGTCGTGGGCATGAAGAGCCGGGGCGTCTACGAGACGCCAGCCGGGGCCATCATCATGGAGGCCCACCAGAAGCTCGAGCAGCTCTGCCTGGACCGCAAGACCATGTCCTTCAAGGCCACCGTGGCCCAACGCTTCGCCGAGCTCCTCTACGAGGGCGAGTGGTACTCTCCGCTCATGGAGGCCGTCAACGCCTTCGTCGACTCGACCCAGGCCGTCGTGACGGGAAGCGTCAAGCTCAAGCTCTGGAAGGGTAGCCTGGCCTGCGCCGGCATGAGCTCGCCGTACTCGCTCTACGATCATTCGCTGGCGAGCTTCGCCACCGGTCCCCTCTTCGACCACCACGACGCTACGGGTTTCATCAACCTGTATTCGCTGCCCGTGAAGGCGCGCGGCCTCATGCAGGCCCGCGTCGCCTCGGGAACGGCGAGCGCCTCGGGAACGGCGAGCGCCTCGGGAACGGCGAGCTCGAGCTCCGGCGGTGCCGGCGGCTCGGGACTCGCCGCCAAGGTCGCGGCGGCGTACTAGCATGGAGAAAACGCTCAGGCTCTGGGAGACCTCCCCCTCGGGGCTCGACCCGAGGGCGGACAGGTTCCTATCCTCGCTGGCCGTAGACTCCAGGCTCCTCGAGGTCGACCTGCGGGGTTCGGCGGCCCACGCGGCCATGCTCGGCGCGGTCGGCGTCATCCCGCCCGCGTCGTCATCCGCCTTGGTCGACGAGCTCGGCGCCATGCTGGCGGAGGCGCGGGCCGGCCGGCTCGCCCCCGACGCGGGAGCGGAGGACGTGCACTCGTTCATCGAGCAGGAGCTCACCCGCAGGCTCGGCGAGGCCGGTAGATCGGTGCACGCGGGGCGCAGCCGGAACGACCAGGTAGCGCTGGATATGCGGCTGTACCTCAGGCAGGCCTTCTCGGAGGCCCTGAGCGGTATCCTCGACCTGATCGCCTCGATCTGCGTCCTGGCGGAGTCCCATGTGGAGACCGCCATGCCCTGCTACACGCACCTGCGCCGAGCCCAGCCCTCGACCCTGGCCTTCCACCTCCTGGCATGGTGCGCGGCCCTGGAGCGCGACTACGGGCGCTTCGCAGACGCGGCGGCGAGGGCTGACGAATGCCCCCTCGGCTCGGCGGCCGTGGCCGGCTCCGGCCTGCCCCTGGACCGCGAGGCCGTCGCCGCGGCCCTTGGCTTCAGCCGCCCGAGCCGCAACGCCATGGACGCGACGGCCGACCGCGACGCCTGCGTCGAGTACGCCGCGGCGGCCTCGACCCTCCTCATGCACCTGTCGCGCTACGCCGAGGAGATCATCCTCTGGACGAGCGCGGAGTTCGGCTTCATGGACATCGCCGGGTCCTGCTCGACCGGCTCGTCGATCATGCCGCAGAAGCGCAACCCCGACGTGGCCGAGCTGGCCAGGGGCAAGTCCGGCCGCGTCTTCGGCTCGCTCATGGCCCTCCTGACCATCCAGAAGGGCCTGCCCCTCGGCTACGATCGCGACCTCCAGGAAGACAAGGAGGCCGTCTTCGATATCCGCGATACTCTGGCGGCGCTGCTACCCGCCTTCGTCGCCCAGGTCGAGGCGCTGCGCCCCAAGCCCGAGGCCATGGCCGCGGCCCTGGAGACCGGCTACGCCGAGGCGACCGACCTGGCCGAGCTCCTGACCCGCCGGGGCGTTCCCTTCCGAGACGGGTACGCGGCCGCCAAGGCCGCCGTGGCCAAGGCCTCGGCGGAAGGCAAGGCCCTCTCCGGGCTCGGCGACGCCGACCTCGCCGCGGCCTCTCCCGCCTTCGCCGCCGCGGGGGTAGCCGCGTCGTCGCTCAGCGAGTACCTGGCGCCCATGGCCTGCGTGGCCCGGCGCGACCTGCCGGGCGGCCCCGCGCCCGCGAGGGTACGGGAGGAACTCGCGAGGCTCAAGGCCTTCGTCGCGGGTAGAGGCGCCGAAAGACTATAATGGGGTTTTCGCTTGCGGACTCCGGATCCGGGCCTATACTTGGCTACGAGAAGGCTGTACCGGAACGGAGGCCAGGCATGTACAAGGAAGCTGAATTCAGGCAGCGCTGCTCGCTGCGCGGGCTCGACGAGGCGGCCACGGAGTCCGCCGTCGCCGTCATACGAGAACTGGAGGCGTCGATCGCGGGCGGCGGCGCCCCGTCGTCCGCGTCGCTGGCGGAGGCGAGCCTCCTGGCCGTCGATGCCTACGCCGCGGGCCTGGCCGAGCGGGGCGAGGCCGACGCGGCCGGTACGATGGCCCTGGCTCGTTACTTTAGCGTGATAGGGCGCGACGACGTCTCCGTGCGCTTCCTGGCCTACCTCCTGGCCATAGGCGTGCTCCCCGCCATGGCCGATAGGCTCAAGGCGCTCGAGGGGGAGGCCCTCGCCTCGCGCGTGCTCGAGGGCCTGTCCTTCCCGCCCGAGGGCGCTCCTCCCGAAGCCTACCCGAAGGCGACCTCGGCCTTCGTGGCGGCGCTCGAGCGAGAGCTGGGGCGGGAGCGCGCGGGCCGGGTGCTCTGCTGCAACGTGCACGGGATACCGGCCGCGGCCTACGAGGGCGAGCGGGCCGTCCTCGAGCGCCTCGGTTCCATAGACCTATGGCTGGCCGACTACCACCGCCGACTCGTGGAGACCCTCGAGCGGCACGCCGCCGACGGCACGCTCTGGTACGAGCAGCGCATCACCGCGGCGGTCGTCGACTTCGTACGGAGCGACCCGGAGATACAGTCGGGCATCAGGCAGGGCGATACGATCTTCGTAAAGAAGATCCCCTACGATCCCGACCGCTTCCTCCGGTCGAGCGATCCCCTCGAGCGGAGGCGCCTGGCCTGCCACTGCCCGCTGGCGGTCTCCTCCATTACGGAAACCGGCGCCGGGGTGTCCCAGGCCTGGTGCGCCTGCTCGGCCGGCTACGAGAAGTTCAAGTTCGACGTGGCCTTCGGCGAGGAAACCGAGGCCCGCGTCGTATCGTCGGTGCTCGCCGGGGACCCGCGCTGCCGCTTCGCCGTGAAGGTTCCCCGAGGCGCCCTGCGCTACGCCTAGGGCGGACGCCTGCCGGGCCGGGCTTGGCGTCGATTAGACGGGTAGGCTAGCGAGGTAGGCGGGCTTCGGGATATACTGGAGCCGCTCGGAGGGCGGCTCGGCATGAGGATGTGCTTCAGGTGGTTCGGCGACGGCGACCCCGTCAGCCTCGAGTATATCAGGCAGGTGCCCGGCGTCTCGGGTATAGTGAGCGCCGTCTACGACGTACCGCCCGGCAAGGCCTGGACGGCCGGCATGGTGGCCGCCCTCAGGGAGCGCGTCGAGGCGAGGGGACTGACCCTCGACGTCATCGAGAGCGTTCCCGTCCACGAGGATATCAAGCTCGGCGCCCCCGGGCGCGACGCCGCCATCGAGGCCTTCGCCGAGTCGCTCCGCGCGGTGGGCGAGGCGGGCGTCCCTGTCGTCTGCTACAACTTCATGCCGGTGTTCGACTGGCTGCGCTCCGACCTGGCTAAAAAGCGCCCGGACGGCTCGACGGCCCTATCCTACGACGAGGAAACGGTGCTCTCGATGGACCCTTCGGTCGGCGAGCTGTCGCTGCCGGGCTGGGACTCGAGCTACACCAAGGACGGGCTGCGCTCCCTCCTGGCGGCCTACCGCGAGGTGGACGCGGAGCGGCTATGGGATAACCTCGGCTATTTCCTCGAGCGCGTGGTACCTGTGGCCGAGTCGGCGGGCGTCAGGCTCGCCATACATCCGGACGATCCGCCCTGGCCGGTCTTCGGCCTGCCGCGTATCGTCACGGGCCGGGAATCGCTAAGGCGGCTCACGGGCCTCGTCGATAGCCCCTCCAACGGCATAACGCTCTGTACGGGATCCCTGGGCGCCGACCCGGCCAACGACCTGCCGGCCATCGCCTCCGAGTTCTGCAAGGCGGGGCGCCTGCACTTCGTGCATTGCCGCAACGTCAGGCACACGGGCTACCGCTCGTTCGAGGAGAGCGCCCACCTGAGCCGCGACGGCTCGCTCGACATGGTGGCCGTGCTCGCGGCCCTGAGCGAGGCGGGCTACGACGGCCCCGCGCGCCCGGACCACGGGCGCATGATCTGGGGCGAGACGGGCCGCCCCGGCTACGGGCTCTACGACCGGGCCCTGGGCGTCGCCTACGTCAACGGGATATGGGACGCGCTGAAGGCCGCGAAGTAGCGCGCGAGGCGATTAGTAAAGAAAGGCGCCGCGCCCCGAAGCCTGGAGCGCGGCGCCCGTCAAGGATAAGAAACTGTGCTTAGAGCATCTCTCGCTTGGTCTCGCGCTCGAGCATGGCCTTGAGCGTGGCGGCGGGGTCCTTGCGCTTGCCGAGCATGATCATCGCGGCGATGATGTAGGGCTTGTAGCTGGCCTCGCGGTAGGTGTCGTCGCGGTAGCGGTCGAACACGGTAGCGGCGACCTCGCCGGCCTTGCAGGAGACGTCGGTGATGTCGGCGGGCAGGCAGTGCATGTACAGGGCCTTGCCGCCCTTGGTCAGCTTCATCTTCTCCTCGGTGCACTCCCAGTCCTTGAAGCGGGCGTTGTTCGCCAGGCAGGCCTTCTCCAGGTCCTTGAGGCCGCCCTGGTCGCCGGCGTGCAGGAGCGGGACGCGCTGCAGCATCACGTCGTAGGGCGCCCAGCTCTTGGGGTAGACGATGTCGGCGTCCTTGAAGGCCT
>CAZNNA010000108.1:0-10397 GCA_964573825.1 uncultured Treponemataceae bacterium | reverse complement strand
CATAGGCAGCGAGCGCGGCTGGACCGAGGCCGAGCTCGACAGGCTAGCCGCGGTCGGCTTCGCCTTCGCCTCCCTGGGCGAGCGAATCCTCAAGACCGAGACCGCCGCCGTCGCCGCCGTGGCGCTGGCGATGGGGAGGATGGGAGGGATGTGAGGGGGAAGAAGTAGTCAGGAGGGAAGAAGAATCCAGAATCCAGGAGTCAGGAGGTAAAAGCCACAATGCAGTTCGCGATTGCTCGCTGATGCGTCGCAAGCACAAGCAATCGCGGAGCCACCTTGACAAGCGATGGACTTAAAAAAGCGACTCTAATACAATAATACTATTTCTTAATGTACTTATTGTTTCCATGCATCCAATTGGTACCGTTCCACTGATACGCGGACTTGGTCCAATATCCGCCTCCGGACACATCTTCTTCAACGACGTTATTATTAATCCTGATCTTCCTCGTTACGCCAGAAAAATCGGTTAAGTTTGTTGAGGTAATGGTAAGCGTCATGCCTCCGCTAACCCACGTACCGATGGCCGCTTGGGGACTACCGCTACTGCTCGTCGTTCCGCTGGTCGTTCCAGCGGAATCAGCGCTCACCGGCTAATCGCAGCCAACAAAGGCAAAGGCGCATACAAGCGCCAGCGCGAAAAGGATCTTCTTAAAGCTCATGACTCTATCATCCTCCCTTAGCATTGACGAGCGTAACGACGCTCATAGCCTCCGGTCATGGCGTACCTAGCCGCATAGACATGGACGACGCGCGGAGATTAGGCAGAATGTAGCAATCCATCTTGCTAGTTACAATACTAAAACATTGCTATTAAGGGCAGAATTTCTACAATTCAGGGAAGGCCTTAATTGAGCTGCTGTATCCGAACGAATCCTTCGTCTTATGAGCCTTTTACAAAACTCAGGGAGTTTTGTAAAACCACCTTGAAACTCGCGATTGGGCGCAGCGCTTGCGACGCAAGCGCAAGCAATCGCAGAGCCTCTTTAAACAACCGACTTTTAGAAGAGGCTCAGAGGCCCTTATTACTTTACAAACCTCCTAAACAGCCTTTGGGCTTCCTTGAAGTAGGTACCCGACTCATTAGTACCGGAGAAACCGTCCTTGGGGGCCTGGGTCCTGACCACCACGATATCGTGGTCCTTGAACACGTAGATATCGGTATTCAGGTACCCGGCGGCATAAAACCCCGAGGCTGTCCTAGCCTCGTCTAGGATCCACCAGAGATATCCCATTTCCTTGTTGAGCGGACTCGCATCGGTGGCTCGCTTGACGTAGTCTTCGCTGACTATCCGCATACCGTTCCAGACGCCATCGTTCTGCATGAGTAGGCCGATCCGAGCCATGTCCCTCGTCGTGGTGAGCATCTCGGCGTACAGCCAGGGAGAGCCACCGTAGTCATGGAACCTCGTATTGCCCATTCCCAGGGGTGCGAACAGGCGTTCCCTAGCGAAGTCCTGGGCGTTCTGTCCTGAAACCGCGAGAATCACCGGTTCAAGGAGCTGCACGCCTTCGTTACTATAGCTGAACCTTGTCTTCGGCTCGAAGTCGGGAAACAAGGAAAGGGCGAACTCGCGCTTATTCGTGACGTACCCTATGCTGTCAGCCTTGCTGAAGCGACGCTCGAAGCCTGCCGTATGCGTTAGTAGATCGACGAGCTCTACCTTGTCGCGCAGGCCGCCATGCCAAGCGGGCAGGATTGACGACACAGCGGTATCGTAACGCAGGAGACCGTCATCGACCAACTGCCCTACGAGGATACTGGCTATAGCCTTGGTCGACGACATGGCCCTGACCGGCTCCTCATATCGAGGCGAATACCATTCAGACACTATCCGCCCCTTATACGCGACCAGCTGCGAGTCGGCGCCGGTCCTCTCGCACAACGCTATATGCCTCCGCAAGGCAGCCTCGTCAAGAGGCGTATCCTTAACGTCGACGGTAGCCCAGAAACCGTCGACGTTAGAATCATTAACAGGCGGAGGCATCAAGAGTCGTATACCGCTCGTATCGGCATCGAACGAAGCGCAGGCGGAGAGCAGCAAGACTTGCAAGATAATTAATGGTATTGATACCTTTTTCATGCAAACCACCTGATGGATATATTATTGGAATAAGCCTCGAGCGGGCTTGTCACACGAGTCCGCTCGAGCCGGTTCAAGCAAGCTAATTGAGCGATTCGATCTCGATGAACTCATCCTTATCTTTGCCAGTAATGAAGAAGCCCCAGCGGCCATCCTTCTGGACAACCTTTATTACTCCGATATCGCTTTCAAGCAGGATAAAACCATCCGACAAGGTCGAGAGATTAGGGTTACCAGAGATAACGAGAAGCCCTTTACTATCAGCCTTGGCTGCTATGCCACCGATGGTAATAGACTCATTCGGGGCCTTGGTTATCCTTATTACGATTGAACCCTTCGCCGTAACATCAATTTCACCCTGACGCATTCTAAATTTAAATCCCGAGTTATAGCCGACCATTCTAAGAGAAGGCAGGTTCATGAGTAATTGATCGAGCAGGGCCTCGTCGGAAAAAAGAAGCGCAGATCGCTTAGTGCTCTTAATCTCGACATCCCATAGCCAGTAATTATCCTTGTGGACCTTCACAGAATAATTAACCATGACTATTATCTTTTTTTCAGCTTCATTGACGACTCTTATCGGCAACCCGCTTGCATAGACGGTTCCGAGCTCAGGACTCCGTGATAATATGCTTTGCAAGGCAGAGTATAGAGCCTTGCTGATGCCATAGTAGATTGCTTCAGACTTATTATCGCCGATTACAGTCGACAGATGGTTATACGACGATGCATCGAATCGAAGATATATATGCCGAACCTGCCAGATATCCTGGCTCTCGTATACAGCCGCCCCCCTCTCGACCGCTACGATGCTCGGAGAAACGAACGACGGATAATTAGCCTGATCATGCGATACAACGCGTACAGAGGCGCAAGAGACCAGACAACAACAAAGCAAGATGATCATGACAGTATTTTTCATTTTATAGCCTCGATCACGATTTCTTTCTCTATGAGAATTCCACTAGAATATCCGCTAGCCTTGACAGACCAAGCGCCGTTGCTTTTAGTAAGCAATACTTTCGCACCGCTAGAATCCACGATCCATACCCTGCCAGCCGAGAAATCAGACAAATCGATTCTTACCCCATAAAAAGCATATTGGCCTCTTGAGCTAGTGACCGCATCAAGCCCACCGATCGTTACCTGGGAAAATGGATCAAAGAGAACCTCGACAACGTATTTAGCGGTGGTATCTGCACCGCTAACGAAGGCGAAAGAGTACTCGGTGAAAGCCCCGCTTAGTTCGTACTTGCTCTTTAGGGTGCCGCCGACCTGGATTTTATCCATCAAAGCAAGAGCATCAGGTATACGGTAGATATCGTCGGCCTTCTTAACCGTTGCGACAACGCGCCCTGTCGTTTTATCTACAGTGATCTTTGAGATAAAACTATGTTTTCCTAACTTATCAGCCAACGCGTCCATGCTGGCGCCCGATGATCCCTCTACGGTTATTTCTACATCAAAGCCTGCCTGTATCCTCTTGTACTCATCGTACGTGGGAAAAGAAGAGCATGCATATAGTAATCCGGTACAGAGTAGAATTAACCACGCAGATACCTTTCTTCCAACCATCCGCCACCCCCGTGAGTTCGCATACGACGACGTCATTCCACATCGATTATAGCATTCAGCCTACTCAGACCGCAAATGCAAACTTAGCCGCCTGGCACGCACCAAGCTCATGCGAAGATGTCCTTCTCATTATAATCCTATTAAAACCTAGTCCGCTCAAACCGCTCGCGCCGACACCGATCGCAAGATAAGCTAAAGGATGCCAGGATAGAAGGCATCGAGCAACGCAATGCCGCCCGCCTTCAAACCCTAGCTTCTAGCTTCTAGCTACCTTCTTCCAGGTCACCCCAGGGTACAGCTACGGCCTGAGCTCTCGCGCGGCGCTCACGGCGAAGCGGCGGAGGCGACCGCTAGCGCGACCCTACCGGCTAGGCGCAGCAGCAGTCCCCTCGGGCCGTAGAAGGATCGCTTTCGGATAACGCCGCTAGACATCTCGTAGAACGAGGGTAACGCGACGGACTCGTACTTGCCGGCCAGGTACTTGACGGACTCGAGGACCCCCATCGAGGCGAGGGACCAGACCGCGGGGCAGACCTGGGACGGGCGAGCCTCGCCCGCCGCTAGCTCCCGGAGGTGCGCGTCGGAATAGCCGGTCGCCTTCCCGAGGATACGGCCGCGGATGCGGTACGACGCAGGCTGGATCGCTTCCCTTAAGCGCTCGGCCGAGGCGAGCCTCGGAATGCCGAACAGGTCCAGGACCGTCTTCCCGACAGGCGCCTGGATCGCAGCTATGCCCCAGAAGCCGAACGGCACGACGAGGAGGGCGGGCTTCCCGAGCTCTCTCGCGATCCTGAAGAGCTCAAGGCTATACGCTAGATCGTCGGCCGCGGGAAAGACGAGATCCGCGCCGGCGATGAGCTCCCTAGCCCGTTCCACGGATACGATCGACGGGATGGCCCGGCACTGAATACCCGGGTTGATCTCCCGCAGGACGCCCTCGGCAACCTCCGCCTTGAGCAGGCCGAGGGTCGACGAGCGGCAATGGATCTGCCTGTTGCAATTGCTCGGGTCGTACCTATCGAAATCGACGATGGTTATATCCCCGACACCGCAGCGCGCGAATATCTCGGCGGCCAGGCTACCGATGCCGCCCGAGCCGACGATCAGTATCCTCGCCTCTCGTATCCGCTCCTGCCGCTCGGAAGAGAAGACTCCCTGGTTCCTTTTAAAACGCTCTTCGTAGCTATCCATTTCATTCCTGGCTATGCCGCCTAGCCGCGGCGCGCGATTGCGCCCGCGCGCGTGTCCTGAACCCTGATGATACGAATACCGACCGATCCCCCAGCCCCCTGCCGACTCCCGGGGAGCCGCGGGATCGCCTCCCCGGAGCGCGAGCGGGAGCGAGGGGCCGGGGAGGAAGCCCGCGGCAGGGGCCGCGTCCGGCCGCCCCGGCCGAGGCTCGGCGCCTGGCGGCCCCTGGATTCTTTCTTCCTACTGGCTACTGTCTACTGACTACTTCTTCACCTACACCTTCAGCGCCGTCCGGAGCTCTCCCACGAGCCGGCCGAACTCGGCGCAGGCGGCCTCGACGGGCTCGGGGCTGGACATGTCGACGCCGGCTACCTTGAGGGACTCGATGGGGAAGCGCGAGCCGCCGGAGCGCAGGAACTGGAAGTAGCGGTCGCGGGCGCCCGGCTCGCCCGATAGCACCTTCTTGGACAGGGCTATGGAGGCGGATATGCCCGTGGCGTACTTATAGACGTAGTAGGAGTTGTAGAAGTGCGGGATGCGCAGCCCCTCGAGGTCGCTGGCCTCCTCGAAGACCATGGCGGGCCCGAAGTACTTAGTTAAAAGCCCGCGGTACTCGGAGCGGAGCGCGTCGACGGTCAGGGGCTCGCCCGCCTCGAGCATGGCGTGGGCGCGGTGCTCGTACTCGGCGAACATGGTCTGCCTGAAGAGCGTGGCCAGGAGGTCGTCGACGCGGGAAGCCAGGAGGTAGGCCTTGAGCCCGGGGTCGGCGGCCTTGCGGGTCATGTGGTCGAAGAGCAGGGCCTCGTTGAAGGTGCTGGCGACCTCGGCCTCGAAGATGGTGTAGTTGTAGTGCATGAAGGGGTTAGAGCCCGCCGAGTAGAACGAGTGCATCGAGTGGCCGCCCTCGTGGGCCATGGTAAAGACGTCGCGGATCACGTCGGGCTTATAGTTCATGAGGATGTAGGGCTCTCCGGCGAAGGAGCCGGCGGAGAAGGCGCCGGAGCGCTTGCCCTTGTTCTCGTAGCGGTCGGCCCAGCCCCCGAGGAGCCCGCCCCGGAGCGTGGCGACGTACTCCTCGCCGAGCGGGGACAGGGCCTCGGCGACGACGGCGACGGCCTCCTCCCAGCTGTGCTCGACCTTGACCTGGCCCACGAGGGGCACGTAGACGTCGTAGTGCCTGAGCTCGTCCAGGCCCAGGGCGCGGCGGCGCAGCTCGTAGTAGTCGTGCAGGACCGGCAGGTTACGGCCGACCACGGCCACGAGGTTGTCGTAGACGCTCTCGGGCACGTCGTCGGTGAAGAGCTCGCGGGCCCGGGTCGAGGGGAAGGAGCGTACCGTGGAGCGATAGGCGTCGTGCTTGCACTGCCCCGCGTACAGCTGGGCCAGGGAATGCCGGTGCGCGTCGTACTCGGCGTAGAAGCGCCGGTAAGCCGTCCGGCGCACCTCGCGGTCGCGGTGGTGCATGAAGGAGCTGAAGGTGGACTGGGACAGGGGGCGCGGGCCCTCGGGCGTGTCGACGACGCCGAAGTCCAGGTCGACGTTGGTGAGCACGGAGAAGGTCTCCTGGGGCGTGGTCGCCGCGTCCGCGGACAGGGCC
Organism: uncultured Treponemataceae bacterium; assembly: GCA_964573825.1. Taxonomy (GTDB): domain Bacteria; phylum Spirochaetota; class Spirochaetia; order Treponematales; family UBA12059; genus SZUA-370. The sequence continues at coordinate 3,950 of CAZNNA010000108.1, read as the reverse complement.
AGGAGACGCTCCTCGGCCTCGGACAGCACGTGGGGCTTGTAGCGTATGACGCGCGACAGGTAGACGCGGAACTCCTCGAAGCGGGGCTGGGCCAGGGCGGCCTTCATGGCCGCGTCGGGGACGCGCTGCAGCTCGGGGGTAAGCCAGCTGAAGGCGCCCGAGCCCTTGGTAGCGGCCATCATGTAGCGAGCCATGCGCCCGCGGGAGTCGGAGTCGCCCTCGTCCTCGGTCTGCCTGAGGTGGGCGTAGTAGCCGAGGCGCTCGTCGAGCATGGAGTATTCCTTATAGAAGGAAAGCGCCGCGTAGAGGGCGTCGGCGGACGAGGCCAGGGTACCGCGGAAGGCCTCGATGCGGCCTACCATGGCCTCGAAGGCCGACAGCCCGGCCTCCCAGGCCCGGTCGTCGGCGTAGAGCCGGGAGAGGTTCCAGCGATGGGCGGCCGGTACGTCGCGGCGGGCGGGTATCTCGTGGGTATCGGGCATGGCAAGGTCTCCTTTATGATCCGGCCGCGAGGCTCGCGCTCAAGCGGCGATTCCGCGACGGCGATTTGTGGGCTACACTATAGCCGTCCCGGGGCGGAGAAGCAAAGGGCCGAGGACGGGAGATGCGACATGGATAGTACCAAGGGACAGGCGACGACGCTCCTCCTGACCATGCTCGGCGCGGCGCGCTCGACCATGCTGGCCCTGGACGCCCGGGGGCGCATCGTCGCCATGCTACCCGGGGACAGGCCCTTCGCGGGCAGGGCGCCGGGCGAGCTCCTGGGCAGGCCCTTCGCCTCCAGCCTCAAGGCGGACTTCGTACGCGTCTTCGACGGGATCGACGGCTGGGACGAGCTCGGGTACATAGTAGACGCCTCGGGCGACCGCTCGCCTCACCTGATACGCAGGCTCAAGGCGGGAGAGGAGCCCTTCGCGGGCCTCTACCCGGACGCGGCCGAGCTCATCTTCGCCTCGCCCCTCCCCGCCTACGCCTCGCTCGAGGACGCCCACCAACGCTCGGCCACGGAGCACGCCCGCGAGCTCGAGGCGCTCAACGCCAAGCTGCGCAGGCGCTCGCGGCGCCTCAAGCGAGCCCTGGACGTGCTCGAGGCCAGGAACCGGCAGATCACCGCGGACCTCAACCTGGCCGTGGAGCTGCAGAAGAGCCTCCTGCCCAAGCGCTACCCCGCCGAGGACCTCTTCAGCTTCACCCACCGCTACATACCCATGGCGATGGTCGGAGGGGACTTCTTCGATATAGTGGCCCTATCGGACCACGAGGTAGGCGTCATGATGAGCGACGTCTCCGGTCACGGCGTGGCGCCGGCCTTCATCACGGCGATGATCAAGAGCTCCTTCGACCACCTCGCGGTCAGGGGCTCCGGCCCCGCCGAGGTGATGGGGCGCATCAACCAGGAATTCTCCAAGATCATAGAGACCGACCACTACGTGACCGCCTGCTACGCCGTCTTCGACTTCCTCTCCATGAGCTGCCGCTACTGCAACGCCGGCCACCCGCCCCAGCTCATAGCGCGCGCCGACGGCGGCTTCGCCGAGCTCGAGGCGACGAGCCCCATCATAGGCCTGTCCGACGACTGCGAGTACGACGAGGCCGAGGTTCCCTTCTCGGGCGGCGACGTCATTTGCTTCTATACCGACGGCATCATCGAGGCCCGCGACGCCTCGGATCGCCTCTTCGACGTGGCCGGCGTCAAGGCCAGCCTGCGGGCCTCCATGGACGGGGGACTCGAAGCCATGGCCGACGGCATGGTCACCGACCTCATCCAGTTCATGAAGGAACCCTACTTCGAGGACGACATCACCGTGCTCCTAGGGCAAGCCATAGAGAGCCTCTAGCGCGGGCGCGTCGCCGGGCGAGCCGTCGTGCCCGCCGCCGGGCGGGCCGGCAGGCGCAGGGACGCGAGGCGCTCGAGGTAGCGCCCGGCCAGCTCGAAGGCCTCGGGCGTGTAGCGGTCCACCGTGTCGCCCGGGCCGTGCATGTCGCGCCAGGTATCGGGCGCGCGCGTCCCCGGCGGCTCGAGCGAGGCCCAGGCGGGCAGGCCGTCGCCGAGGGCCAGGGCCTCGGCCTCGGCGCGCGGCAGGACCGTCGCCAGGAGCGCGGGAATGCCCGCGAGCAGGTAGCCGAGGTCCTCGCCGAAGGGCAGCCCGGCCCGGAAGACGGGCGCGCGGCCGGCCATGAGGCGCTCCGCGGCGCTCGCGAGGTCTTCTATCTCGGAAGCGATGGCCCCGAGGGCCGCGGCGCCGTTACCGGCGGCGCCGTTACCGGCGGTGCCGGCGAGACCGGCGATGAGCGAGCCCCCCGCCGCGCCGGCGAGTCTCCCGGGCGCCCGGGACAGGACCAGGGCGTCGCCTCGGCCGGTCACGTCCAGGGAGAAGGCCACGGGCTCGACGAGGCCCAGGTCGGCGAGCGCGCCCCCGGGGCCTCCGGACGCGACCGCGGCGAGGAGGCGCCCGAGGCCGTAGGAGCCCTGGTCCGTGGGCCGGGCCGCGCCGAGCTCCTCGCGGTCGGTGAAGACCGCCAGCGTATTGAAGGCGAGGCCGCCTTGGAGGGCGAAGCGGACGAGCTGGGCGCAGGCGGCTGAGTTGTCCAGGGCCCCGGGCGTGCCGGGGACCCTATCGTAGTGGGCGCTAGCGAGCTTGAAGCGATACCGCCGATCGCGAGAACCGCCGCGCGGCCAGGCCACGATGTGCCGGCCGCCGTCCACGCTCACGACGCGGGCGGCTACCCCGCCGTCCTCGAGGGCCGCAAGGAGGACGGAGCACCTATCGGCGCCGGGCGCCAGGAAGCGCTCGAACCATCGAGGCAGGTCTGCCGCCGGGCGTACCGGCGGGCGCAGCGAACGCTTTTCCATGGCGCATCCGTCCTTAGAGCCCTATACTATGGCAAAGGAGGCCGGCGTGGCCACGGGTCCGAAGGCCGACTTATCGAAACGTCTAGATCGAGGAGAGACTATGCATCAGGTAACGATTCGCTACCCTTCAGGCGCGACCCTGGCCTACCCCTCGGGCATAAAGATCTCGGAGACCATTGGCGGCTTCGGCCCGTTGTCGCGCCCCCTAGCCGCGGTACTCGTCAACAACGAGCTCCAGTCCCTCGACTCCCACGTCCTGACCAACTGCGCCATGGAGCCGGTGCTCATAGACTCGGCCCAGGGCGCCTTCTCCTATCGCCGCTCGCTCTGCTTCCTAGCCGCCATAGCGGCCCGCGACCTCTTCCCCGGCCGAGACCTGGTCGTGGGCCAGGCCATAGGCTACGGCTTCTACCACCGCTTCGAGGACGGCCCGACCTCCGAGGCGGACATCGCGGCCCTCGACAGGCGCATGCGCGAGCTCGTCCGCATGGACATACCCATAGCCACCCAGTGGTGGAGCTACGAGGACGCCATGGCCTACTTCAAGGCGAACGGCCAGGAGGACACGCTCCTCCTCCTCGAGCTGACGAACGAGCCGCGCATAGCGCTCAACGAATGCTCGGGCTTCCGCGACCTGCACATCACGCCCCTCGTGCCCTCCACGGGCGTGCTGGCGACCTTCGAGCTCAGGCCCTACGACCAAGGCTTCCTCCTGCGCTACCCGCGCAAGGAGAACCCCGACGACATCCCGGCCTTCGAGGACGATCCCCTGCTCTACGAGATCACCGACGAGGCCAGGCGCCGTTCCGCCGTGCTCGGCGTCTCCAGCGTGGGCGCGCTCAACCGCATCAACGCCCCCAAGCGCGTCAAGGACTACATCACGGTGGCCGAGTCCCTGATGACCAAGAACGTGGCGGAGATAGCCGACCAGGTAGCCGCCAGGCGCGACTCGGTCAAGGTCGTGCTCATAGCCGGCCCGTCGAGCTCCGGCAAGACCACGACGTCGAAGAAGCTATCGATCCAGCTTCGCGTACTGGGCTTCGAGCCCATGGTCATAGGGCTGGACGACTACTTCGTCGACCGCACGCGCACGCCG
>CAZNNA010000107.1:0-10478 GCA_964573825.1 uncultured Treponemataceae bacterium | reverse complement strand
GCGCTCGGCATCCGTTCCGAGGGCGGCGGCGGCCAGCTCGGCAGGTCCGCCCTTGGCGGCGGCCTCCCTGAGGCGCCTCGCGAACGCGGCGGCCGGAACGCCCGCCTCCACCGCGCTCGCGAGCGCGGCGCGATAGCGAGGGGAAAGCGCCGAGCGGCAGGCGTCGAGCCAGGTCGCGGTCCCGGACGACGCGAGCCACGCGGCTAAATCGGCCTTCGTTGCGGGGAAGTCGCCCATGGCGGTCCCCGAGGCGCCTCCCGCCCGAGAGGCGGACGCCTTGGCGCGTGCGGCCCTATCATCGCTGTCCGCCCTCGCGGACCTATCGGGGCGTTCCGGGGTATCGGGCTTGTCCGGCTTAGCGGGCTTGGAGGGCTTCTTATCGTCGGCCTCCTGGCTCGACGACTCGGCCTGGGCGGATCCGCTTCCGGACTGGCCCCCGGGCTTGCCCGGGGAGGCCCCGCCCCCCTGGCCATGAGCGTAGGAGGCGGAGCAGGCATAGGCGAGCAGGAACAAAGCCGCCAACGCCGATCGGACACCGCGCCGTACCATAACGCCCCCTTCCTAGAGAGTCAGGGCGGAGCTGCCGCCCCCGAAGCCGTCGTCGAGCCTGACGGGAGCGGCGGGATCGACGATCCAGCGCTCGCCGTCCACGACGAAGTTATAGATATAGCTCTTGCCCTTGCGGAGCGGTACGACGATCTCCCACTCGCCGCCGGGGACGGGGGAGAGTTCGTAGCCGCTCGTGGCCCAGTCGTTGAAGTCGGCGACGAGCGATACGCTCCTCGCCTCGGGCGCGGCCAGTACGAAGCGGACGCTGACGACGGGCCGCGTCAGGGCGAGCGTCATGACCGAGGAGACGACGGCTACGGCGAGCGCCGCCGCGGCGAGCGAGGCCAGGCGAAGGCGAGGGGCGCCGTACGCGCGGCGCACCGTAGCCTGCCGGGCCGCGGCGCCTCCGCGCAGAGAGGCGACCTGGCCCATGACGGCATCGACGCTCCTCGCGGCGCGCCCGGGATCCCGCCCGAAGGCCCTCCCGCGGCCCGCCACGAGGGTGGGAGCCTCTACCGAGGCATCATCTCCGAGCTCGTCGCGAGCCTCGATGAAGGCCGCGGCGGCGCGCCTGGCTCGCTCGAGAGCGGGTTCACTGTATCCGTTGCCGCAACGTTCACTCATACCAGCGTATACCTTTCGACGGCCGCTTAGGTTGCGTCGCTTCTTCCTTATCCGCGCTTCCGCCGAGATCCTCGGAGAGCGCCTTGCGGGCACGGTGCAGGCGGGACTTGACCGCCTCATCGCCCAGGCGCAGGGCCTTGGCCACGTCCGCGACGCAGAGCCCCGCGAAGTAGTATAGTTCGACCGGCGCGCGGTAGGAGCGGGGCAAGCGGGCGACCGCGGCCCTAAGTTCCTCGGCTGCCAGGGCGTCCAGGGCCAGGCGCTCGGGATCGTAGCGCGCGCCGTCCGGTTCGGAGCTCGAGGCGGCCTCCGAGGCCGCCCGCTCATCGAGCCTGTCCCGAGAGGCCTTGGCGGCGTAGCGCGTCTTGACGCGGTTAGCCGCGATGGCGAAGAGCCACGAGGCGAAGCCGCGCCTAGGGTCGTAGCCGCGTAGCGAGCGATAGGCCCGCACGAGGACGTCCTGGACCGCGTCCTCGGCCGCCTCCGGATAGCCGAGCCTGGCCAGGCAGAAGCCGTAGAGGCGATCGGAGTAGGCGTCGACGAGCTGCCTGAACGCCTCGCTATCGCCCGAGAGCACCCGGGCGACTATTTCAGGTTCCGTTTCCATCGAGGCGGAGACTATAGCACCGCGGCACGGGAATAAAAAGGCGGGAGGCGCGCAACCGCCCCATCGCTGCTTGAGTATACCTAGGCATGAGCGGCCGGAAGCCGGTCGCGAGGAGGACTTATGAAGCGAATACTAGGATTCATGGCCGTAGCCACCGTCGCCCTTTGCTTGGGCATACTCTCCGCCTGCTCGGACAGCAACGTCGTCATGAGCTTCGCCCTGACCGACGCGCCCATCGACGCCTCGACCGTCACGGCGGTCAACGTGACCGTAAGCTCCGTGGCGGTCAACGAGAGTAAGGACCAGAGCGTCAAGGACAACGACGGCTCCTGGAAGGTGATGACCCTGAGCCCGGCCGTCACCCTCGACCTGCTCAAGCTGCAGAACGGCGCCTTCGAGACAATAGGCAACGGCATCGTCCTAACGGGAGGCACCCAGGTAAACCAGATACGCCTGGGCGTGGATAAGGTCGAGATAGTGGACGGGGGCGCCACCAAGACGGCTACCATCCCCTCGGCCACGGGGCTCAAGATAGTCAAGGCCTTCCAGGTACCGCTCTCCGGGGAGGTCTCGGTGACCATCGACTTCGACGTCCGCAAGTCGATCGTGAAGAACGCCTCAGGCTACACGGTCAAGCCCGCGCTGCGCGCCATAGTCTCCAACGAGGCGGGGAAGATCACCGGCACCGTCCCCGGCTCGGAGACCGTCGTCTACGCCTATGCCAACGATAGCTACGTAACGACCGAGGCAACGGAAGCATCGCCGACGGACGGATTATTCTTCACCAACGCCTACACGAGCGCCAAGGTAGAGAGCGGTAACTTCACCCTGGCCTTCCTCGAGGCGGGCACCTACGACCTCTACGCCGTGACTAGCGGGGCCGTGACCGCCCTCAAGGCCGACGTCGTCGTGACGGCCGACGCCACGACCGCGAGCCAGGCCCTGGCCGCCGGCACGCCGTAAGCGCGCTTCCTAGGGCTCCGATAAAGCAAGGCCCGGCCGTCGCTCGCGACGGCCGGGCCTTTTCGCAGGCTCCGTTCCCGGGCGCCCCGGACGGGCGGCGCGAGGCGCCCTTTGCTCGGCCTACGACTCCTCGCCCTTGAGCCGCCCGAGCAGGGCGTCGGCGCGGGCGCGCCAGCGCTCCATGTCGGCGTGGGCCTGGCGTATGAACGAGTTGGAGTCGGGCGAGCCGAGCACGGCGCGCATCTCCTCCTCGCCGCGGAAGGTGGCGCGGCGGAAGCCGTTGGAGTAGTCCTTGCGGCGCGTCAGGTAGACCTGCTCCTCGACGAAGCGGGTGGTATCCATGAAGCGGGCGACCTCCTTGGAGAAGGCCTCCTCCTCGAGGCTAGGGACGCCCAGGAGGTCGCAGAGCGTGGCCCAGGCGTGCTGGGCCTTATCCAGGGGATACTCGGCCCAGAGCCGCGCGTACTCCGCGTGCATCTCGCCCCAGCCGTTGACGGCGCCGTCCTTGACGGCCGCGACCAGGGACTCCACCTTATGTCGCGGCACGAGCTGGCCGCCCAGGTTCTCCCACTCGGCGACGCGCTCCCCGGCCAGCACCTCGGCGGCGTCCTGGAAGCTCGAGTCGGGCCGCTCGGCGAAGTAGGCTATGAGCACGCGGAGCGCGTACCACCTGAGCATATGCCTGTAGGCCTTATAGGCGCGGCGGGGCTTGCGGATGACGACGCGCCGGCGGGAGTTCTCTATGCCGTAGCCCAGCACCTCGAGGGCGTCTATGTCGTCCTTGGGCCCCAGGAGGACCTCGCGGCCCTTGGCGCGGACCTCGGCGTCCTCGGAGCCCTCGACCATGGCCTCGGCCCCGCCGGCGGCCCGGTACCAAGCCTGGCCCACGAAGCGCTCGAGCAGCTCCAGGGCCTCGAAGGCCTCCTCCATGATATCCGGGGCGAAGGGCGAGAACTCGATGTTCTGGTCCCGCGATATACGCTTGTCCCGCGCCGTGAACTTGGCCTCGTTCCTGAGGAGGGCGTACATGTTGTACATCCACCAGTAGGCCGGCATGATCTCCAGGCGATCCTTGGCCGGCTCGTCGGCCACCAGGGAGAAGGGGAAGCGAACGTCGAGCTCGTAGCGATAGGAGCCCTTGGACAGGAGGCAGTAGGAGGCGAAGCGGGAGCTATGCTTGACCGAGGTGGACAGGCCGGGCCAGAAGCCGCGGCCCGCGTCTATCTCGCCGTCGTTGGCCCGCGAGTTATGGTTCGATCCTATCGTCGCCCCGGCGGCCATGTTGGATTGCCCCCGTACCAGGGAGGCTATGAGGAAGCCCGTATTGTGGTGCTGCTCGTGGGCGGGGAAGATGAGGTTATTGAGCATCTCGCAGCAGGACACGGTGGAATTGTCGCCGAGGACCGAATGGATGAGGCGGGCGCCGTACTTGAGGGCGGAATTCGTGCCCATGACGAAGCGGACCGCCTTGCAGCCGTAGAACACGCGGCAACCGTAGCCGACGATGCCGTTCACCAGCTCCACGCCCTCCCCTATCTGGGTACGCTCCGCGTCGCTCGAGTTGATGGTCAGGTTCTTCAGCTTGTTGGCGCCCTTGATGTAGGCGCACTCGCCTATGCGGACGTCCTTGATGATATGGTTGCTCTTGAGTACGCAGCCCGAGCCGATGACGCCGTAGGCGCCGCGCCGCAGGTCGAGGCCGGACTCGGTCATCTCCTTGAAGCGCTCCATGAGCGAGGCGTCCTCGCGGCGCTTGGCCCAGAGGTAGGCGTCGGCGCATACCATGCCGTCGAAGGGCAGCACGGAGCGGCCGCCGGCCTCGTTCATGAGATCGAGCCATATCCTGACGTCCTCCGACTCGCCTTCCTTAACCACTCCGTTGCCCCACTTGGCGTGGTCGGTCGCGTGGATCTCGTCGTTATTGAGCAGTATGCAGCGATCGCCGATGATGTAGTGGGCCAGGTAATTGCAGGCGTGGATCGAGCACTCGTCGCCGATGTCGCAGGATATGATGCGCGAGTCCGATATGCCCGCCGGGAGCATCATGTCGTGGTGCTCGAGGACTACGCGCTCCAGGCGACCGATGCGCACGAGGCCGGCGAATTCGCAGTTGCGCACGAGCGTCGGGTTGAAGGGCTCCCTGACCAGTATCCTGCTCCAGTCGGAGCAGCGGTTACCGTTCTTGATCAGGACCTCCACGTCCAGGTGATGGAGGGGCCGGTAGGAGTCCAGGGGCTTGTCGAGCTGGGCATCGCGGAGGCGGTACTCGTCCTCGCCGGGCGCCAGGTAGCGGGGAGAGACGAAGCCGTAGCCGAGGACCGCCTCGGAATGCACTAGGATGTCGTTCATGGTAGCCTTCCAGACGTTCGGATATAAGAAACGCACGATGATCTCGGCTATAATCCTAACCGCTTAGGGTACGGTTTTCAACCGCCCGTATGCCCGCGGAGCGCTCTCATTGACAAAGCGGCGGAACGCGTGACATGGTTGTCCTATGGGAGCCCCCGTTTACGCCGTCGACGACCCGGCCGACCTCGATGTGGAGAAGGCCGCCTTCGAGCTCTTCCCGCTCCTCTCCGGCACCGACAACGCGGTGCTACGTAGGGAGTACGGCGCCGCCCTCGCCGACATCATTGGCGGTCCCGGGGCCTTCAGGAAATACGTCGCGGGTAACGCCGGGGACCTGCTCGAGCGCAGGGCCCGCCTGCTCGAGAGCTTCAAGGAGAACGTGGCCCTGCTCGTAGCCAAGACCTGGGTCGACGGCAAGGACGAGGCCGCCAAGGCCGAGGCCATGGCCATGCTCCAGGCCCTCGTAGGCATGATCGACGCCCGGGACTACCTCAACGCCGTCCCCGCCTTCGTGAGCGTGGCCGACTCGGTGGCCCGGCTCCTGTTCGGGGAGGATTCCCGCGATCCGGGCTTCATGGACTACGTCTTCCGCATCGACCCCCGCCTGGGTATCTTCTACTGGTACGTCGATAAGCTCCGCGAGCAGGGCCGGGCCGACGAGGACCTCGCGCAGGTCGAGCTCCTCATCGGCGTCTACGCGCTCGCCAGCTTCTAGCGGGCCGCCCGTCGGCTCGCCTCGAGCCTTCGTACCGGTCTCCTAGCCGCGCCCGAGGGCCCAATCGAGCGCCGACGCCAGCATGGCCCCGTCGGGCCGCTCTATGATCCCGGAATCGCATAGCTCGCCGAAGAGGCGCCGGGAGGCTCGTATATCGTCGCGAGTCCTTCGGGCTACCTCCTCGTAGCCGAGCCCGGATCGCGCGAGCCCCTCGACCGCCGCCTGGTCGGCCACCTCGGCGGCCTCGCGCTCGAAGATCCCCTCGTCCTCCATGCCCGGCATGACGTCGTCTGGCGCGAGGCCGCGCTCGCGCTTGAAGGCGGCTATGGCGCGGGCGCAGCGTATGGCCATGCCGTCGGATATGCCCGTAGCGCGCGACAGGAGGGCGCCCTTGAGGATGCCGGGGAAGCACACGGAGTTATTCACCTGGTTCGGGAAGTCCCCCCGGCCCGTGCCGACTATGAAGGCGCCCTCCTCCTTGGCGGCGTGCGGCCATATCTCGGGCACCGGGTTGGCGCAGGCGAAGACTATGGCCTTGGGCGCCATGGAACGGACCCAGGAGCGCTTGACGACGTCGGGGCCGGGCGTAGAGAGGGCGACGAGGACGTCGGCGCCCCTCAGCGCCTCCTCGGGCGCGTCCAATCGCTCCGGGTTGGTGCTCAGGGCAAGTTCCCACTGGCGATAGGCGCCCGGGTCGGCCTCGAGGTCGGCTCTCCCGCGGTGTAGGCCGCCGGCCCTGTCGAAGAGCGCTATCCGCGCGGGGTCGGCGCCGGCCGCGCAGAGGAGCCTGGCTATGGTCGAGTTGGCGGCCCCGGCGCCGAGGAGCACGATGCGCGCGTCCTCCAGGCGCTTGCCGGCGAGCTCGAGGGCGTTGAGGAGCCCGGCCAGGGTCACGCAGGCGGTCCCCTGGGCGTCGTCGTGCCAGACGGGAATGCCGCAGCTATCCCTGAGGCCGTCCAGGACGCGGAAGCAGTTGGGCTGGCTGATGTCCTCCAGGTTGACGGCGCCGAAGCTCGGCGACGCCATGCGCACGAAGTCTATGAGGCGCTCGGGGTCGGGCCTGCCGTCGGGCCCGCGCGAATCGACGCAGAGCGGCACGGCGTCGACTCCGCCCAGGTACTTCATGAGGAAGGCCTTGCCCTCCATGACCCCGAGCCCGCCCGGGGGCGTCACGTCGCCGTCGCCGAGCACGCGGGTGGAGTCCGACACCACGGCGACGGTGTTGCCTCGGCCGGACAGCGAGAAGGAGAGCGCCCGGTCGTCCCTTATGGCCGTGGACACGGCGGACACGCCCGGGGTATACCAGACGCCGAGCCAGGCCGGGCCCCAGACGCCGCATCGCGGCGCCGTCTGCAGCTTGCCGCCGTAGCGCTCGTGGGCGAGCAGCGATAGCCGCTTATAGAAGGCGGTACGGGCGGCGGCCCGCGCGTCCGGATCCGGTAGGGCCCGCGCGAGGATTTCATTCAAGTTTCCTAGATCGAGGTCGATAGTATCGTCGTGGGGCATTGGATCCTCCGTAACGGAGTATACCCGCGAGCGGGGGCCCCGGCAACGAAGCGACAGAGGCGCAAGGTGTCGAAACGAACATCGAAGGCTACGACGACGGCCCTTACCATCATAGGCGGCACGGGAGACCTTGCTACGCGCCGCATCGTCCCGGCCCTCTATAGGCTCTTCCGGGAGGACCGGCTTCCCGCCGGCTTCTCCGTGGTAGGCATGGCGCGCAGGCGGCTGGACGACGAGGCCTATAGGCGACTCCTCATGGAGGCCTGCCGCGAGGCCGATCCGGGTTTCCGGGCCGACTCGTGGGAGCGCTTCGCGCCCCGGATAGCCTTCCTGGCCGGCGACGCATCGGATCCCGCGGCCTTCGGGGAGCTCAGGCTACGGGCCTACGCGGATCCCGGTACGGACGGCCTCTTCTACCTGGCCTGCACGCCCGATGCCTTCGGCGCCGCCGCGACCCGCCTGGCCTCGGAGGGACTCGCCGGCCGGGGATTCGCGGGGCCGGGCTACCGCCGCATACTGGTGGAGAAGCCCTTCGGCACGGACCTCGCTAGCGCCCGCAGGCTCAACCGCCTGCTCCACGAGCGTTACGACGAGGACGACATCTTCCGCGTCGACCACTACCTGGGCAAGGACGCGGTACAGAACATCCTCTACTTCCGTTTCGCCAACGCCATCTTCGAGCCGCTGTGGAACCGCAAGCACATCGACCGCGTGGAGATCACCGTGGCGGAGGCCGGCGGCATCGGCAGCCGCGGCGGCTTCTACGACTCCACGGGCGCGGCGCGCGACATGCTCCAGAACCACCTCATGCAGCTCTTCTGCCTCTGCGCCATGGAACCCCCGTCCGACCTTCTTTCGCAGGAGGCCGTGCGAGAGGAGAAGGTGAGGCTCCTGCGCTCCGTTCCAAGCGCGGGCGGGCGCGACGTTCCCGTCACGACGCTGCGCGGCCAGTACGACGGCTACGGCGCCGAGCCGGCCGTCAGGCCCGGCTCGACGACGGAGACCTTCGTAGCCATGCGGCTCGAGATAGACAACTGGCGCTGGGCCGGCGTGCCCTTCATACTCAAGACGGGAAAGGCGCTCGCGGCCAAGAAGACCGAGATAGTCGTCCACTTCAAGCAGGGCGGCTCGGCCGTTCCCGGCCCGGCCCTGGACGCCAACCATCTCGTGCTCAGGATACAGCCCGACGAGGGCGCGGTGCTACGCTTCGCCGCCAAGGCCGTCGGCGGGGCGGGGGCGACCAGGGAGGAGCTCGTGGGCATGGCCAGGGCTAGCGCCGCCGGGAGCCCGGGGCCCTACGAGCGCCTGCTGGCCGATGCCATGGCCGGCGACCCGACGCTCTTCATACGCTTCGACGAGACCGAGGAGGCCTGGCGCCTCGTCGACCCCGTACTCGCCCGCTGGGACGGGCTCGGCGCCTCGGGCCTCGAGCGCTACGCGCCCGGTAGCGACGGCCCCGACGTCTCCCGCCTGCTCCTCGTAGCCCGCCGGGCCTCGCGAGGCCTGGCCGCGGGCTAGGCTACACCGCGGGACGAGGGCCGAGAAGCGATAGAAGCCCTCACGTCGGCGCCTCCGACTGAATTAACTTGCGCGCTCCACTTTTCGACGCTAGACTGTTTCCTTGCTCATGCGCGAGGCCGCTCCGCGGCCTCGCCGCGGCCTAAGGGCCGCACAGTATCAAGGAGGACAGTAATGAGGAAACTCGGCCTTGCGCTCCTGGCGCTCGCACTGGTGGGAGCCATCGTCTCCTGCGGAGCCCCCAAGCAGACCTTCGTATCGATCGCGTCCGGCGGAACGGGCGGCACCTACTACCCGCTCGCCGGCGCCATGGCAGCCATCTGGAACGAGGGCGTCAAGGGCATGAACGCGTCGGTCCAGTCGACCGGCGCCTCCGTAGCCAACGTCAACCTGCTCCGCGAGGGCAAGGCCGACGTCATCTTCGTCCAGAACGACATAGCCTACTACGCCGTCAACGGGCTCGAGCTCTTCACCGAGCTCAAAGGCATGGCCACGCTCTATCCCGAGACCTGCCAGCTCATCGTGCTCGCCAACTCCGGCATCACGAGCGTAGCCGGCCTCAAGGGCAAGAAGGTCGCCGTGGGCGCCGCCGGTTCCGGCGTCGAGGCCAACGCTCGCCAGATCATGGCGGCAGCGGGCATCACCTACGCCGACATCCAGGTCCAGTACCTCTCCTTCAACGAGGCCGCCAGCAACCTGAAGGACGGCAACATCGACGCCGCCTTCCTGACCGCCGGCTACCCGACCGCCGCCGTCCAGGACATAGCCTCGAACAAGGCCATCAGCGTCGTGCCCATAGACGAGGCCGTGGCCGCCAAGCTCCAGTCCACCTATCCCTTCTACACCAAGACGACCATCCCCGCCGGCACCTACAAGGGCGTCGACGCGGCCACGCCGACCGTAGCCGTCCAGGCCATGCTCGCCGTGTCCTCCAAGCTCGATCCGGCTAGCGTGGAGATGATGCTACAGACCATGTTCGCCAAGGCCGGCGGCGAGCGCCTGACCGCGGCCCACGCCAAGGCCGGAGCCATGATAGGGCTCAAGACCGCCAAGGACGGCATGTCGCTGCCGCTGCACCCGGGCGCCGAGAAGTACTACGGCAAGGCAAGCAAGTAAGGAAGCGGAGCGATGAAACGAGGGGCGGGCCCCGTCCGGGGCTCCGCTCCGCCGTCATGAGGCCGCGCTGGGCGGCCGTACTGCTCGCCTGCGCGGCGTCGCTCGCGCGCGGGGCGGGCCCGCGGCCGGCCCTCAGGGTATACGGCGAGGCGGGCAGGCTCCTGGCCACGATTCCCGCCGCGGGCGGCTTCGTCCTATCCTACGTACATTCGATACACCTATCGCCCGTGGACGAGGAATTCTCCGTCGCGGGCGACGGGTCGCTAAGGCTCGAGCGCATGCTCTTCGACCAGCTATCGACGGGCATGCCCTCCGACGACGGGGACGGGTTCTCCATCGTAGGCGGGCGCTTCGCCGTCTATCCGAGGCGCGACCTTGATCGCATCGCCGTGAGCGTATCGCCCGTGCCCGGGCATAGGCTCCGCGCGGGCGGCAGGTCGCGCGACCGGCGGGACGGGGCCGAGCCCGGCGAGCTCCACGTCCTCCAGGCCGCCGCCGCGCCCCCGCCCGGAGCCAGAAAACGCCAGCAAG
>CAZNNA010000106.1:0-10536 GCA_964573825.1 uncultured Treponemataceae bacterium | reverse complement strand
GGCAGGCTGGGTCGCCGCCAACTCGAGGAGCTCGTCGGGGCTAGGCACCCATTCCGGCCGGCATATAGCGTTCCCGGTCCTGCTAGAGGACGCAGCCGCTAAGGCCTGGCGGAGCGCTAGCTCGGAGCCGTACAGGTCCCAGCATCCGACGTTGCCGCAGGGACAGCGAGGCCCGTCATGCCTCACGGTCATGTGGCCGACCTCGCCGAACTGGCCGTTATGGCCGTAATGGATAGAGCCGTTTATATAGGCTCCCGAGCCTATGCCCTCGTCGATGAGCAGGCAGACGAAGTCGTCGGCCTTAGGCGCGTAGAGTTCGCGCTCGGCTATCGTCGCGAGGGTCGCGTCGTTACCGACCTTGAGTATTCCGCCATAGTGCCTCGCGATGGAGGCCTTGACCGCGACATCGGCCCAATCGAGCTTGGCCGATCGGACCACCCTTCCCGTGCCGCGCTCTACGGCTCCGGGTATGGCTATCCCGACTCCGAAGAGCCCGAAGCGCGATTGCCTATAGCGCTTCTTGGCTGCCCTGATCGCCGAGGCGACCACCGTCGTCACGGCCTCCGGCGAGTGATCGGATAAGCGTTCTATATCGTCCTTGACCACGGATCCCGAGGCGTCCATGACCACGGCGCGAAGGCTTTCGCGGGATAGCGAAACCCCCAGGGCGAAACCGGCGCCGGAGTCTATCTCGAGCATGACGGGCTTGCGGCCGAGCTCGGAAGGGCCGACGCCCGTCTCGCGGACTACGCCCATGGCGAGGAGGTCGGCTACCTGGGAAGAGACCGTAACCTTGGTTAGGCCGGACTCCTTCGCCAGCCACGCCCGCGACACGGCCCCGCGCCTGCGCACGAGGTCGAGGAGGAGGGCGCGGTTGACCATCTTGCTGAGGTTCTTATCGCCAGTCCTGTTGACCGCGAGGGGCGGTACGCCGAGTTCCTTCACGCCTATTGTCTCCTCGGCCGCTAGTATAGCACAATAGTTAGTATAGTCAACTAACAAATACTGCTTCCGCCGCTTGACGGGAAAGGCCGCTCGGTGCAGAATGACCGGTAGAGAGAACACCGACAGGGCCCGCGCGGCCTCGCGGCCGGAGACAAGGCACCATGGGCCGCGCGGGCCCTCCCTTACGGCGGAAGCATGGCTAAGTCTGGACATAACGGGAGTAGCAAGACGATGAAGGAACGCTATGGCGTGGGCGAGGACAGGATAGCCCACTACACCTGCCACAGGGCACCCTGCCCCATCGACATAGACGGGAACCTGGATAAGCCGGCCTGGCGATCGGCGCCCCGCTCCAGGCGCTTCGTCGACCTGGTGACCGGCGAGCCTGGCCTCCTCGATACGCGCGTGGCCTGTCTCTGGGACGACGAGGCGCTCTACGTGGGCTTCTGGATCGAGGAACCGCAGGTCAGGGCCAGCCTTACCGAGAGAGACTCGTACATCTGGTTCGACAACGACGTCGAGGTCTTCATAGCTGGCGACGACTGCTACTATGAATTCGAGATCAACGCGCTCAATACGGTTTACGAGGTCTTCTTCGTTTACCAGGACGCCCTGAAGAAGGGAAGCCGCTTCGACACCCCGGAGTTCGACCTATACGAGCGGAACGTCGACGTGCTCTCCGGCTTCCAGGATCCTACGCGCAACGGGAAGCACCCGAGGGGCAAGCGCTGGGCCTTCATGGATTGGGACTTCCCCGGCCTACGCTCGGCCGTCCGCGTTGACGGCGCCATCAACGATCCGTCGACGATCGACCGGGGTTGGACCGTCGAGCTGGCCTTTCCCTGGAAGGGCATGCGCAGCCTTTTCTCGAACAGATCGCTGCCCCCTCGCGACGGCGATACGCTACGGGCTTCCTTCTCGCGCTTCGAGGCCCTGCGCTACCACGGCAAGACGGTACCGGAGAGCGCGGCCTGGGCCCTCAACGAGCACGGGGTCTACGACTCGCACATCCCCGAATGCTTCCCGTACCTGCACTTCAGCGAGCGAACGCCGGACTAAGGGCGACCCCGCTAGCATTGAGTATGAGACCCGTAAGCGAGCGCCCCGCGCGTAGCGCGTTCGACTCGGCCAGGCCTGAGCGATACAGAGACACGGAGGAACGATAATGAGGATTCTCGTCGGCGGAATGAATCACGAGTCGAACACCCTCAATCCCATCATCACGGGACGGGACGATTTCATAGTCTTCAAGGGCGGGGAGATGCTCGAGCGCGGCATGCTCCCCTACTACTCCTCGACGGGCATCATCGAGACGCTGAGGGAAGCCGGCTGCGATATCGTACCGACGGTATTGGCGCGGGCGGTGCCCAACGGCGTCGTCTCGGGCAAGCTGTACGCCGAGCTGAAGGCCGAGCTCCTGGAACGCACCCGGGCGGCCCTAGCCCAAGGACCGATAGACGGCATATGCCTAGGGCTTCACGGCTCCATGAAGGTCGAAGGCCTCGGATGCGCCGAGGGAGACCTGCTCGCCGCGTTGAAGCGCCTTCTGCCGGGCGTTCCGACGACGGTCGCCCTGGACATGCACGCGACTATCACCGACGAGCTGCTCGCGGGAGCGGACGGCTTCGTCGGGTACAAGACGGCGCCGCACGTAGACTGCCGGGAGACGGGCGCCCACGCGGCCGGGATGCTGCTCGAGTCTCTTCGCAGCGGCCGTAGGCTCGTAAGCGCCGCCCGCTCGGTTCCCATGCTCATAGCCGGCGAGAAGTCGGAGTCCGAGGCCGAGCCCATGCGCTCGCTCATAGGGGAATGCCGCAAGGCCGAGAAGGAGGGCTCGGTACGGGCCGCCTCCTACCTCCTGGGTTTCCCGTGGGCGGACGACGAGCACGGGGCGGTTACCGCCCTCGTCACGGTGCTCGCGGACGACGACCTACCGGCCTCCGCAGAGGCTGGTAGGCGCGAGGCAGGCTCTATGGCCGCAAGGCTCGCGAACGGCTTCTGGGCCCGCAGGCACGACTTCGTCTTCAGGAGCGAGTACTACGACAGCGCCGCCTCGCTCGCCAAGGCCTACGAGGCCGTCCTCGGGGAGGGACAGCGCCCCGTATTCGTCTCCGACTCGGGAGACAATCCCACGGCCGGCTCGACGGGCGACTCGACGGAGCTCTTCGAGAAGGTACTCGCCACCATGGATACGGTCGATCGCCTGCCGACGCCGCTACTCTACTCGGGCTTCTACGACGCCGCCGCCACCGCGGCCTGCGTAGCCGCGGGAGAGGGCGCGAGGCTACGCGTCCTCGTCGGCGGAACGCATGACACGGTCAACGGCAAGCGCCTTCCCCTGGAGCTCGAGGTACTCAAGGTTACGCGCGGCTACCAGCCCTACGGCGCCGACGTGGCGCTCGTCAAATACCGTAATATAATGATAACGCTTACGAGCAAGCACATCGGCTTCGGCGACGACGGACTCCTCCCGGCGGTCGGCGTCGACGCGGCCGGCTTCTGCCTCGTCATCGTGAAGCTCGGCTACCTGGAACCCTGCTTCAGGACCATAGCGGCGCGCGCCATCATGGCTACGAGCAAGGGCTGTTCCAACGAGGTCCTGGAGACCATACCCTACCGCAAGGTAAGGAGGCCCATCTACCCGCTCGACCCCGGCATGGCCTTCGAGGCTAGGCCGTAACGGCGAACCGTCGCGGCCGGCGCCGTGCAGCGACGGATCGAACCGCCGCAACGGTAACGAGGACCGTCGCCGCTGCGGCAGGGCGCAGGCTAGAGGAACTTCTGGTAGGCCTCGGCGAATAGCGCCGGCTGGCCGCCCGTGTTCCAGAACAGCACCGTGTCGGTCTTCTTGAACCGTCCCTTGCGTATGAGGTCGATGAGGCCGGCCGCAGCCCGGCCCGTATACACGGGATCGAGCAAGGCTCCCTCGTACTTGGCGAAGAGGCGCACCGCCTCGCGCTCGCCGTCGGTGAGAACGCCGTAGCCGGCCTTGCAGTAGGAGTCGTCGGCATTGACGTCGCCGGGGCCGAAGCCTAGTCGGGGCCCCAAGAGCTCGCTCGCCTCGCTTGCCAGGGCGGAGACGTGGGCCTTGAGGGTGGCCTCCGGCTCGTCGATGCTGATCCCGAGTATCGTTCCCCCGTAGCCGAAGAGCCGCTGCCCTAGGGTGAGGCCGGCGTGCGTGCCGCCGCTCGAGGTACCGAAGACCATGTAATCGGCCTTGACGCCCTGGGCCATGAATTCCTCGACCGCGAAGGCGTAGCCCAAGGCGCCCACGGGGCTCGAGCCTCCGTAGGGCACGAAATACGGGGCCCGGCCCTCGGCCTCGGCCCGGGCGAAGGCCGCCTTGAAGGCGGGATCGCGCTCGGAACGATCGGCCACGACGACGGTCTCGGCGCCGAATAGCTTATCGAGCAGGTAATTGCCGGTGGGGGCGTCGCCCGGCTCGCCGTTCAGGACCAGGACGCATGACAACCCGTGCCTGGCGGCCGCCGCCGCGGTCTGCCTGCAATGGTTGGACTGCAAGGCTCCGGCCGAGACCAGCGTCCGCTTGCCCCGGGCGAGCGCGTCGGCTACCAGGAACTCGAGCTTCCTCGTCTTATTGCCGCCCAGGGCGAGCCCGGTCTGGTCGTCCCGCTTCATGAGGATGGTCGGCCCTCCCAAGTGGGCCGACAGCCTCGGGAGCGCCTCGATAGGCGTAGGCAGGTGGGCGAAGCGAATCCTCGGAACCTCTTTCACGCGATACCTCCTTAGGATAGTCCTTAATACGGTTAGTCACGGAGCGGACGGGAACGGATTACCTTCGCTTAAGGCGTCGAGGCGGCAAGGCTTAGGGAGCGACGGCATGGGATTCCGGTCCTCTCGGGCTTGATCGGCGGGAGTATACCAGAAGAAGAGAAAAGGCGCAGCTCGCCCGGGATTTTACTTGATTTCCGACGCGAACGGACTTACCATTATCCTAAGAGGAGGGTAACGAGATGGTAGATCCGAAGGGTTTGGCTCCGCGCGTTATCCGCGCCTACGGCTCGGGCTCCTCGATTGAATAGGAAATGCCCAGCGCGTCTCGGATAACGACGCCGCGGAGTGCTACGCGGGGGCGCGGAGGCGCCGAGCCCTGCGCGAGGTCGCTTCCCTGGCGGTGATCCCTAATCCGATAGGCGGTACCTAGGGATTCTGTACGCGATTCACGCGGGGGTCGGCGAGGGAGCCGGCCCCCGTTTTTTTAAATCTGCCTTCTCCCCTTCAGATCCCGCTGTAGTTCCTCTGCCTAGGCGCGGTCAGCTGGTTGAGGCGTCGAGCCGGCCGCTCGCAGTTCCTTACCGCAAGCGAGGATGCCCGATAGCCCCAGGATGGCGGCTCCGGTACCGACGAGCATAGGCTCGATGGGGAAGAGATCCGCGAGCGGCCCGAAGACCAGCATGCCGAGCGGCATGGTAACGCTCGATATCATCCCGAGGGCCCCGAAGACGCGTCCCATATAGGCCTCCTCCACCGTCTCCTGGAGGAGGACGGTCGCGGGCGTATTGAAGAAGGGCATGGATACGCCGCAGAGGGCCATGACGCCGAGGTAGGCCCAGAACCAGGGCACGAGGCCGAGGGCCAGGGTCGTGGCCCCCACGAGGAAGGCCGAGAGCGCCATGGTGGAGACGCGGTCGCGGAAGCCTCCCCAGGCGCCGAGCAGTACGCCGCCGAGGGTCATGCCGACCGAGAAGGTGATCTCGATAGCCGTGAGCCGCCAGACGTCCGGGCCGAAGCGGCGCGAGACCTGGAGAGGCGTCAGGAAGGCGACGGGAGCCGCGAGGAAGTAGAACGCGGCGCAGAACAGGAAGAACCGCCGCACGAAGCCGTGTCCCGCGACGTAGGAGAAGCCCTCGCGCAGCTCGCGCCAATAGCCTCCGGAGCCTCCGCTCCTAGCGGGGCGCTCGGGCGACCGGACTACGAGGAGCAGGAGCCCGACGCCGATGGCGGCGGTCGCCACGTCTATGAAGAAGAGGGCCTCGATGGGGGCCAGGGACAGGAGGGCGCCCGCGGCCATGGGAGAGACGAGGAGCATGATCGATTGCACGCTGCCGAAGGCCGCGTTGACTCGGGTGAGCTCCTCGCGAGGCACGATCTCGGGGAGGAAGGCGCTTACGGCCGGGGTCTGGAAGCCGGCGCCGACGGCGCGCACGGCGAGGGCCGCGTAGAGTATCCAGAGCTCCCGGTAGCCGAGGAGGAAGGCCAGGGCCACGGCGAGCGTCGTGAGGGCTATGGCGGAGTCGGCCGCGGCCATGAGTCGCCTGCGGTCGTAGCGATCCGCCAGGACGCCCCCGAGGGGAGAGGCGAAGAAGGTAGGCAGGATGCCGAACAGTATGGCCAGGGTCATCATGGCCCCGGACCCGGTCGAGAGCGTTATATGCCAGGTTATGGCGAACTGCACGAGGGACGAGCCGAAGAGCGACAGCGTCTGGCCGCCGAGGAACGCGGCCAGGTTGGCCTTCCAGCGCATGGGCATAGGTACTCCTCCACGCCCGGGGCCCCGCGGCCGCGGGCGCAGGAGTGTAAATCTACTGAACCGGGGGCAGGATCGCCAAGCCTAGGCCTTCGCCTCGCGGTCCGCGTAGAAATCCTCCGGGAGGATATCCATGAGGATGACGTCGCGGGCCTTGAGGTCCCGGCACAAGGCGCCCCGGCGCCGGCCGATCAGCTTGAAGCCGACGCGCTCGTAGCAGGCTATCCCTCGCTCGTTATAGTCGTAGACCCTGAGCATGACGTTATGGAGGTTGAGGTAGCGGAACCCGTAGTCGAGGAGGAGGCCGAGGGCCTCGCGCCCGTACCCGCGGTTCCAGTAGGCCTTGTCGCCTATGACTATCCCAATCTCGGCGCTCCCGTGCAGGTGGTCGACGTCCATGAGGCCGCAGCTGCCTATCAGGTTGCCGCCCTGGAGGTCGACGATGCCGTAGTTGTGCTCCCTGCCGATCGCCGATAGGATCTCGCGCTCCTTGTCGACGGTAAGGGACTTGTCGGCTATCTGAGTGTAGGTGGACACCTCGAGGTCGTTGAGCCAGGCGGTGTAGCGGGGAGCGTCGTCGAGCTCCATGGGCGATAGGAAGCACAGCTTCCCCGTCAGCTTGCGTATATACATAGTATCTCCTTGCCTAGGGGCCGACCGCCGCGAGGAGCCGCTCGAGGGCTCCGTACGAGAGGACGTCGTTGACGGCCTCGACGAAGCGTATGCGCTCGTCGCTACGGCTCGCGAGCGCGCCTCGGAGGAGCAGGGGATGCAGGTCCAGGTCCTCTGCGCCGCGGCAGGTGCTGAGCACGCAGTACTCGGCGCAGAAGCCGGCCAGTACGACGGTGTCGACGCCCTCCCCCGCCAGGTAGGCGCCGAGGCCCGTCTTATTGAAGGCGTTGCCGTAGCGCTTGTCGACGAGGGGCTCGCCAGGCGCGGGGCGCTCGAGGGCGTCGATGAGCTCGAAGCCGGGAGCGCCGGGCACGGCACCGTCCTCCTCGTCGACGTGCCTGACCCAGGCGACGGGGAGGCCCTTATCGCGGAAGGCCGCCAGGGCCGCGTTGGCGTACCGGGCGGCGGCGTCCATCGAGGCGGCCGCGGCGCCGACATGCCAAGCCTTCTGTAGGTCGATGATTATCAACGCGGGCTTCATGAGTCCTCCTTCATGGGTTTTCCTTGAATGGATGCGGCGAAACGGGTATGCGGTACTCTATCTCGTCGAGCTCGGCCCCGGCCATGCTCGTCGCCTTAGCTTCCGGCCCGCTCGGCGCGCAGCTCCAGGGCAAGGTAGGCGACGAGTCCGAAGGTCAGGGAAAGGTCGGCGACGTTGAGGATGCCGGTCCTGAGCCAGCCGATACCGAAGTTGAGGAAGTCTACCACCGAGAAGCCGTTCAGGGCCCGGTCGACGAGGTTACCCAGGCCCCCCGCTATGGCGCTCGCGAGGCAGGCGGCTGAGGCGGCCGACCGGGCGGAGCGGACGCTATACCACAGGCCGTAGAGGCAGACGAGGGCCGGTCCGACGAGGAGGACGGCGTACTTGAGCCACTCGGGCCAGGAGGCGCCCATGCCGAGGAAGGCTCCCCGGTTCTCCGCGTAGCGCACGACGACCAGGCCCCCGAGGAGGCTATAGCCCTCGCGGCCCTTGAGGTAGGCCTCGGCCAGGGCCTTCGTGGCGCGGTCCAGGCCGAGGTTGGCGGCGAGGCAGGAAAGGACCAGCACCGCTCGGCCGATTCGCTTCTTCATCCAGTACGCCCTCCCCCAGCGGCGATAGATACAGGGCGTACTATAGCATAGGGCAGGAGGCTCGGAACTAGTAGCGCGAACGATTAGAAATGGACTCTCCCTTCACGACCGGCGCTTCGCCTGGCTATACTCGCCCAACCACATGGAAGCTACAACGACTACGGGCCTCCGCGCCCTCACCCGGCGGATGGTCGCCCCCTACCGGGGGCTCCCCGGGAGCGTCTATACGCTCTTCGCCGCCACGGTGATCAACGGCCTCGGCGTCTTCGTCTTTCCCTTCATGGCCCTCATCCTGACCCGCCGATTCGGGCTGTCGGAGAAGGAGACGGGCGATATCGTCTTCCTGACGACCCTGGCCTACATCCCCGGCACGCTCCTCGGAGGCAAGCTGGCGGATCGCTTCGGGCGCAAGCGGGTGCAGATGGCCTCGCAGTTCCTCTGCGGCGCGTTCTTCGTACCCTGCGGCTTCCTATCCGACCCGTACCTGATAGCGGGCTTCATCATAGCCTCGGTATTCTTCGACGGGGTTACCGACCCGGCGCGCGCGGCCATGAGTACCGACGTGACGACGCCTGAGAACAGGCAGGCGGCCTTCAGCCTCCTGTACCTGGGTCACAACCTTGGCTTCGCCTTGGGCCAGGTCATAGCCGGATTCCTCTTCACGGCGGCTCCGGCATGGATGTTCTGGGGCAACGCGATGGCGGTCGGCGCGGCGCTCGTGCTCGTCGGGCTCTTCCTGCCGGAGTCCAGGCCGAGCGCCGAGGCTATCGAGGCGAGCAAGGCGACCGCGGGCGGAGAGCGGGCCCACGACGGGGGACTCCTCTCGGCGCTCCTGTCCCGCCCCCTCCTCGTCGCCTTCGCCGTCCTTACGACGTTCTACGGCTTCTCGTACGCCCAGCACCGCTTCGCGCTGCCCTTGCACGCTACGGAGCTCTTCGGCGACTCGGGCGCCAGGCTCTACGGGCTTGCCATGACCCTCAACGCCGTCTGCGTCCTGGCCCTGACGACGCCCATCGTCGCGCTGGGGCGGCGCTTGCGGCCTATCGCCAACATGGCTATCGCCGGCGCCTTCTACGCGGTGGGCTTCGGCGTGCTCATGGCGGCCGGCTCGCGCTGGATATTCATGGCCTCCACCGTCCTCTGGACGATAGGCGAGATAATCCAGGCGACGAGCGAGAGCGTCTACGTATCCAATCATACGCCCATGACGCATAGGGGGCGCTTCAACGCCGTGCTGCCGCTCCTATCGGGCCTAGGATTCTCTCTATCGACGCCGATCGCCGGCCGGGTCGCCTCGGCCGCGGGGCTCCGCGCCGTATGGGCGATGGTCGCCGCGTCCGCCGCCTTCGCCGCGATAGGCCTAGCCTGCATCGGCCGCGGAGAGCGCGCGAAGGAGCGCGAGGTGGAACGCGCCTGCGGGACGGGCGCGGCGGGAACGGGAGAGTCAACGACCGCGGCGGAGGTATCGCTCGAGGAAGGGGCCTAACCGAACGAGGCGGCCAGCCTGGATCGGAACCGTGCGACGGAGGCGGCCAGGGTCTGGCCGAAGAGGGCGAGCACCTCCTTGATGGACACGACCTTATCGACGAGGCTCACGAGCAGCGACTCCCGATAGCGGTAGAACGGCTTACCGATCGGCCACATATGGGCAAGGATGATATCCTCCTCGACCGCGTTGAGGCTGAAGCGAGCCCTGGCGTTCTCGAGCGCCACGCGCGCGTGCCTGGTCGCGTGCCTGGGGTTCTTGCCCTCGCGCCGGTCGTAGAGGAAGAAGTCATGGAGGAGTCCGCCTCGGGCCACCGAGCGCGCGTCGAGCCGGAGGCGCCTGGCCATCCGGTAGGCCATCCTGGAGACGCCGAGCGAATGGGTCAGCGCCGTCCTGTCGTGGTGCCTGAAGCGGTGCATCGAGAGTACGTCCCGATGCCTGAGGAGGGGGCCTACGACGGAGGCGAACTCCGGTTCGAGGCCGGCTATGATGCGTTCATGGGTCAAGGGCGTGGTTCCTTGATGACGATATCGAGCCCGCAGAGGAGGCCGACGGCCTCGGGAAGGGAGAACACGGCCCGCCTGAGGTCGTTGGTCGCCGGGTTGATCTCGTAGCCGCGGGCGCTCGAGAAATCGGCCTTGCGAAGGTCCACCCGGTGGAAGGAGCAGCCCGAGAAGGCTGTATTCGAGAAGTCGGAGGACTGGAAGTCGGCCTCGGAGAAGTCGCATCCCGTTAGCTCGCAAGAGACGAAGGCGCTCTTCTTGGCCTTGATATCGGAGAAGTTACACTCTACTATCCTGCATTCCCTGGCCTCGAGCGAGAAGCAGAGCTGATCGAGCTTGTAGAACGAGAGGCCGACGAGCTTACAGGCCTC
>CAZNNA010000105.1:7075-10594 GCA_964573825.1 uncultured Treponemataceae bacterium | reverse complement strand
TCCGACGACGATCGCTACTGCGCGGCTCTCTCGGGCGGCCGGCTCGAGCTCGAGCTGCGCCGGGGCGACCTCTTCGCCTGGACCGACATAGGCATCCCCCCCTACTCCGACGCCTCCATCGAGGCGACGCTGCGCTTCGGCCGCGGCGGCCCGAGGCGCTCCGCCGGGCTCCTCTTCCGCAAGGCCGGCGAATCCTCATTCCTCTACGCCCTCGTCTCGAGCGAGGGCCAGGTCAGGCTCGACGCCGTCGTCAACGGCGAGCCGCGCGCCCTCGTGCCCTGGATCGCCTGCCCCTGGGTCGCCGAGGCCCTGGAGCGCGGCGCGGACGGGGCCGTCCTCGGCGTCGTCGCCAGGGGCAAGGGCGTAATCGTCCTGGTGAACGGCCGGCTCGCCCTCGAGGCGGAGGACGACGCGCTGGAATCCGGCGGCCTGGCCTTCGCGGCCCAGAGCTACGGAGCCCGGGCGACGCTCGGGCTCGAGTCCCTATCGGTCGAGACGCGTCCCTTGGAGGTAGAGGCCGATTACCTACGCTTCGGGCGTGCCCTGCCGGTCGAGCCCGCCCAGCGTCGCCGCCTGGCCGAGGGGCTCTTCGCCCTCGGATACTACGTACCGGTCCTCGTGCAGCTCAAGAAGCTCAAGGATCGCGGGGAAGCGCTGGCCAGGGACGGGTTCCTGGAGGCCGAATGCTACCTGCGCCTCGGGCTCCTCTCCGAGGCGCAGGCGGCCCTCGACGCCTGCCTGGAGATGGATCCGCTCCTCGACGAAGCCGTCGAGGAGCGCGACAACCTCCTCTACCTGCGGGGCGACTACCTCGGACTCATCGCGGCCCTCGAGGCGGACCGCTCTCGCCTGGACGCCAGCCCGCGCCTCCGCAACCTGCTCGGGCACGCCCGCTTCGGCCTCGGGCGGTACCTGGAGGCCGCGGAGGCCTACGCGGCGGCGGCCGACGGCGACCCGTCCATGCCGCTCTACCGCAAGAACCTCGCCGAGGCCCTCGACCGCCAAGGCGACGCGGCCGCGGCCTCCGCCGCCTACCTGGCCGCGGCCAAGGCCTTCTACGAGGAGGAAGCCTGGGACGACGCGGCCGACTGCTCGGCCGCGCTACGAGCCCGGGGCTACGACAAGGCCGCCCTCGATGCCATGGACGGGCTCATAGCCTACGCCCGCGGTCGGCGGGACGAGGCTATGGCCCTGCTCTCGCGGCTCTGGAAGCGAGGACGCCTGGACGCGCCCTCGGCCTACGTCTACGGACTCACGCTGACCGAGGAAGGGCGACGAGACGAGGCCCTCAAGGCCTATCGCAAGGCCGTGGAGCTCGAGCCCGGACGCCCCATCTACCGCTACCGGCTAGCCGAGTCGCTCTTCGCGTCGCGGTCGCCCGGCTACGAGGCCGCGATAACCGAGGCGCTCGAGGCGGGGCCCGGCGACGGCTGGACGCTCAACCTGGCGGGCCAGGCGGAGCTCGCCGCGGGCAAGGCCGAGGCGGCCGTAGCGCTCTTTACCCGGGCCGCCGCCGCCCTGCCCTCCGAGCCCGCGCCCGCCGTCAACCTGTCGGAGGCCCTGTCAGCCCTCGGCAGGCACGCGGAGGCCGCGGCCGCGCTGGGCGACTGGCCCGCGAGCTCGGCCGCCGCCGCGAACCGCAGGGGTAACGCCCTCGCGGCCTCGGGCGACCTCGAGGGGGCCGTGGCGTCCTACGGCGCCGCGGCGAGCCTTGCCGCGGCCGGCGATCCCGAGCTGGCGGACTATCGCGTCAACCGCGCCGCGGCGCTCCTCGAGCTAGGCCGCCCCGGAGACGCCGAGACGGAGCTAGCGGCCGCCCTGGAGCTGCGCGAGGATACCCGCGCCCTGGCCCTCATGGGCGATATCGCCGGCCTCCTCGGCGACCTGGCTCGCGCCGAGCTGGCCTACCGCGCCGCCATCGAGCTCGACCCCGCCGACGCCCGGCTCCGCGGGCGACTGGTCGAGCACTACCTGGCGAGGCGGCGCCATGCCCAGGCGGAGGCGGAGATAGCGGCCCTGGCCGAGATCGACGAGCCCGCCGCCCGTGCCGCCAGGGAAGCCCTGAGGCTAGCCACGACGGAAAGCCTCGCCTGCGCTTCCTGCGGCAAGCGATGGGAGCTGCCCCGCGAGCTACCCGCGGTCAAGCGGACGAGCCTCAAGGGCGAGCCCCCGGACGAGGCCCCGGCCGGGTCCTGCCCCTCCTGCGGCGCGATCTACTGCGTCGCCTGCCGCAAGGGCGCCCTCGAAGGAGGCCGCTTCACCTGCCCGCGCTGCGGCGACAGGTTGACCCTCAACGACGACCGGGTACGCTGGCTGGTACTGCGGAGCCTAGGGAAGCCGGCGCCCCCGCCGGAGAGAGCCGCCGATGAGCCTAAGCGGCCGGCGAGCTTGCCATTTTAGGCTCGAGCGGATACTATACGATTGATTCCGTCCATAATGGCAGGTATTCCGACGTGAAAACGCTTCCCGTACTACTGCTCGGCTCGCTACTCGTTACGGCGCCGGTCGCGGCCCAGGAGATACTCACCGCCGACGCCTTCTTCAAGAGCGTCTCGGCTAACTACGCGGCCATCCAGGACTACGAGGCCTCCGTTACCGTGACCACCGATAAGCAGACCATGAAGGGCGGCGTCATCTACAAGGCCCCCACCCTCCTCCGCATGGACTTCAGCGACCCGGCCTCGCAGGTGATCGTCTACGACGGGCAGAGCCTCGTCGTCTACATACCGGAGCTCCGGGCCGTGCTGACGCAGCAGACCTCCACCACGTCGCCCGTCGCGGCGGCGACCGGCGAGGGGCTCCGCATGCTCGGTCGAAACTACTCGATAGCCTACGAGACCGACCCGACGCCGGTCCCCCTGCCCGGCGCCGAGTCGGAATCGGTCGTGAGGCTCGTGCTATCGCGCCTCACGGTAGCCGAGGGCTTCAGGACCATCACGCTGTCCATCGATCCGGCGGCCCGCCTCATTCGGCGCATGGACGGCGTTACCCTCGCGGGCGATGCCATACGCTATGACTTCACAGGCATCAGGCTCAACCAGGGCATCCCGCCTACCCGCTTCGTCTACGACTCGCCGGCCTCGGCGAATCAATATAACAACTTCTTATTTAGCTCCGACAGCTGAGTCTACGGGGAGAACGGCTAGCCCATGAACGCGATTGCGATAGGCGAACAATTACGGATGGCACGAGAGGCCAAGGGCCTCACGATAGACTACGTCGCGGACGAGACGAATATCGCTAAGCGCTACATAGCCGCCATGGAGGCCGAGGACTTCTCGGTCTTCCCAGGCGAGCCCTACATCATAGGCTTCCTCCGGAACTACGCCGACTACCTGGGGTTGGAATCGGCCGCCATAGTCCAGGCCTTCCGGGGCATTCGCATCCAGGAGCAGCCCGTTCCCATCCAGGAGCTGCTGCAGCCGAGGCGACTGCCGCCCTGGCCCCTCATAGCGGCCGGACTGGCGGTCGTCGTCGGCGTCGGCGCGTTCCTGATCATACGGTCGCCGGGAACCAAGG
>CAZNNA010000105.1:6620-7065 GCA_964573825.1 uncultured Treponemataceae bacterium | reverse complement strand
TAGGTCCGAACCCGTGCAGCACGTCCTGGACGCGGCGACGCTCGAGAAGCGCTTCTACGTCGAGGACACCTTGCTCGTACCGTACTCGGGCGAGAGCCACAGGCTTAAGATCGCCGCCATAAGCGACAGGGTGGCCATCGAGACGC
This sequence comes from uncultured Treponemataceae bacterium, assembly GCA_964573825.1. Classification (GTDB taxonomy): domain Bacteria; phylum Spirochaetota; class Spirochaetia; order Treponematales; family UBA12059; genus SZUA-370. Next base: position 6,919 of record CAZNNA010000105.1, on the reverse strand, counting down.
CCGTCGGCGTCGCTCGCTTCATGCTCGGCGAGGAAGGCTCGATAGACCTCGACAAGGATAACCAGCCCGAGCTCTACGCCTTCATAACCGACTTCCAGAAGAACGCCCCCTCGAGCGGCGCGGTGATCCGCTTCAAGGCGGCGGGCACGCTCCTGGCCTCGCTCCCGGCCGCTCCCGCTCCGGGGACCCCGGCTCCCGTCGCCGCGGCCCAGGCCGCCGTCGCGGTCGCGGGAACGGTAACCGCGGCGGCCGTCCCCGCAGCCGCTGTAGCGATCTCAACGAGAGAGAGAGAGGTCTGG
>CAZNNA010000105.1:0-6610 GCA_964573825.1 uncultured Treponemataceae bacterium | reverse complement strand
TTCTCCGGCAAGCGCAATCCCTACCCCTTCGTCATCAACGTCACCTTCCGCAACTACGCCATGTTCCGGCACGAGCTGGACCGCAAGGACCGCGAGGAGCGCTACTACCACAAGGGCGACCAGATCAGCGTGACGGCGAACAGCTCGGCAAAGCTCTGGGCCAGCAACGCCGCGGCCTGCAAGCTGACCATCCAGGCCTCCGGCGGACAGAGCATGGACGTGGAGCTCGGAGCCCCGGGAGAGGTGGCCGTCAAGCACGTACGCTGGTCCCAGGCCGACGACGGTACCTGGACCCTCGGCGTCTACAACGTCAATTGAGTACTTTCCGCATAGATAGCCACGGCTGCGCCAAGAACCAGGTCGACGCCGAGGAGATGGCCTCGAGGCTCATCGCGGCCGGCTGGGCCGAGGCGGATAGCTTCGACGCGGCCGACCTCGTCATAGTAAACACCTGCGGCTTCATCGAGGACGCCAAGAAGGAATCGATCGAGGCCGTCCTCTTCGCCAAGGCGGCCTACCCGGGCAAGCGCGTCCTCGTGGCGGGCTGCCTGTCCGAGCGCTACCCCGAGGCCCTCGCCGAAGACCTGGCCGAGGCCGACGGCGTCTTCGGTAACGGAGACCTGTCGCGTATAGCCGAGGCGGCCCGGGCCACGCTCGGCGGTGACCGCCCCGTCATGGCGCCGGAGCGGCAGGCCTACCGCCCGGCTCGCCGCACCGTCCTTACGGGTTTTCCGCGACTAGCCTACCTCAAGATAGCCGAGGGCTGCGATAACCGCTGCTCCTTCTGCGCCATACCGCTCATCCGCGGCGGCACCTCGTCGCGCGACCCGGAGGACGTGGCCCGCGAGTTCGCCGAGCTCGTCGCCCCTGTCGCCGAGGGGGGCAAGGGGGCCTACGAGGTCTGCCTCATTGGCCAGGACCTAGGCTCCTACGGCAGGGATAGGACGGGCGGCGACTGCCTCCTACCCGAGCTCGTCGCCGCCGTCTCGTCGGTGCCGGGCGACTGGCGCCTCCGCATGCTCTACATCCACCCCGACCGCTTCCCGGCGCGGATACTCGACGCGGCGGCGGCCGACGCGCGCATCCTGCCCTACTTCGACCTGCCCTTCCAGCATGCCTCCGCTCGTATACTCAAGGCGATGAACCGCTCGGGCGACGCGGATCGCTACCTGGGCCTCCTCTCGGACATACGGAGCGCCCTGCCCGGCGCCGTCATCCGCTCTACCTTCCTCGTCGGCTTCCCCGGCGAGGAGGCGGGCGACTTCGCCGAGCTCAGGCGCTTCCAGGAGGCGGCCGGGCTCGACTGGCTCGGGGCCTTCGCCTACAGCCGCGAGGAAGGCACGGCAGCCTACGGCATGAAGGGCCGCGTCGCGAGGCGCGTCGCCCTGGCCCGTAAGCGCGAGGTCGAGGAGGCCCAGCGCCCCATCACCGAACTGGCGCTCGGGCGCTTCGTAGGAACGGTACAGGATGTCCTCGTCGAGGAGCGGATCGAGGGCGAGGACCTGGCCATAGCGCGCGGGCCCATGAACGCGCCCGAGGTGGACGGCTCCGTGGTCGTCGTCGGAGGGGACCTCTCCCCGGGCGACGTGGTCAAGGTACGCGTGGGCGCCGTACGGGGCGTCGACCTCGAGGCCGTGCCCCTTGAGCCCTGACGAGCCTTCCTACCTCGAGGGCCTCAACCCGGAGCAGCTCGAGGCCGTGCTCCACGAGGGCGGCAGCCTCCTCATCCTGGCGGGCGCCGGCTCCGGCAAGACCCGCGTCATCACGACCAAGATAGCGTACCTGATACGCGAGAAGGGCTACGCGCCCGAGTCGATCCTGGCCGTCACCTTTACCAATAAGGCGGCCGCCGAGATGCGCGAGCGCGCCTGCGCCATAGAGCCCGAGGCCGAACGAGCCAACCTGCGAACCTTTCACTCGTTCGGAGCCTGGTTCCTGAGGCGCAACGCCGCCGCCGCGGGCCTCGACCGCGACTTCACGATCTACGACGACGACGACGCGACGACGCTCGCCCGCGCGGCCTTCCCCGAGATGTCCCGGCCGGAGGCCGGGCGCCTGGCCCAGGCCATAGCGAGGGCCAAGGACTACGGCCTCGGCCCGGACTCGCCCGACCTCGAGCGGCGCATAGGCGGCAAGGACTTCCGCCGTCGCTACGCCGAGTACGAGCGCCGCCTCAGGCAGACGGGCAACGTCGACTTCGGCGACCTCATCGCCCTGCCCACCCGCGTGCTCGAGCGCGAGCCGGCGATACGCGACAGGATGCACCAGCGCCTGCGCGTCATCCTCGTGGACGAGTACCAGGACTCCAACGTGGCCCAGTTCGAGCTCCTGAAGGCCCTCGCGGGACCCGGCGCCTACGTCTGCGTGGTTGGCGACGACGACCAGAGCATCTACCGCTTCCGAGGCGCCGAGGTCAAGAACATCCTGTCCTTCCCCGAGGTCTTCCCCGGTACGGCCATAGTCAAGCTGGAGCGCAACTACCGCTCCTACCAGAGCATCCTGGACATAGCCAGCCGCGTCGTCGAGCATAACGAGGGACGCATAGGCAAGACCCTCAAGGCCACGCGGATCGGGGGCAAGAAGCCGGTGCTCGCGGTGCTCCGGGATCACGACGAGGAGACGGCCTACTGCGTCCGCGTCATAGACGCCCACCTGCGCGCCGGGGGCTCGTTCTCGGACGTGGCCGTACTCTACCGCACCAACGCCCAGTCCCTGGCCTTCGAGCGCGCCCTGCCGGCCGCCGGCGTGCCCTACCGCCTGGTCGGAGCCCTGCGCTTCTACGAGCGCGAGGAGGTCAAGGACGCCCTGGCCCTGCTCGCCCTGGCCTCCAACGCGCGCGACGAGGTGGCCTTCCGGCGCGTGGCCAACAAGCCCTCGCGCGGCGTGGGCGAGGCCAGCCTCGAGGCCGTCGTCGAGGCGGCCTACGACGAGGGCTCGGGCCACGGAGGCAACCTCCTGGCCGCCTGCCGCGCCGCCCCCGCCCGCTCTGCCAAGGCCCGCGCCGGGCTCGCCGCCTTCGCCTCGCTCATGGAGGGGCTAGCCGCCCGGCTCGGCCCGGACGCCCCCGAGGCCTCGCCCGGGGATACGAGGGGGAGCGCCCCCTCGGGCGAGTCCGGACCCTCGCTATCGACGGTGGTCGAGGCCGCCGTCAAGGACTCCGGGCTCCTCGATTTCCACAAGGGCCAGGACGCCATAGCTGGCACGCAGAAGGTCTCCAACCTCGACGAGCTCGTCAACGCCGCGAGCGACTACCCCGCCACCAGGCAGGGCCTAGCGGCCTTCCTCGAGGCCGTCGAGCTCGACCGGGCCATGTCCCAGGCCGAGTCCGGGGGCGATGCGGTCACGCTCATCACCATGCACAACACCAAGGGGCTCGAGTTCCCCCTGGTCATCATAGCCGGCATGGAGCAGGGGCTGTTCCCCCGGGACGACGACCAGGGCGACGACCTAGAGGAGCAGCGGAGGCTCTTCTACGTGGCCCTCACGCGGGCCAAGGACGAGCTACACCTGACCTACTGCCATCGGCGCCTCTTCCGCGGCCGCGTCATGGACTACCAGCCCTCGCGCTTCCTGGCCGAGCTGCCCAAGGAGCTCCTCGCGACCTTCGGCGGCAGGCTCGACCTGTCCGTGGCCGAGGCCGCGGGCAAGTGGCGCGCGGGCGCGGCCGTCTACCACGACGACCACGGCGCCGGCCGCGTCGTCAAGGTAGCCCCGGCCGGGGAATCCGGCGTCTGCGTCATGGTCCGCTTCGAGACGGGCAGGACCCTCCAGTTCTTTCCGAAATTCACCCGCAAGCTCGAGCTCATAGCCGACTAGCGCAGGGAGGCCCCATGAACGACCTACTACGGCTCCTGCCGCCCATCAGGCGGACGCGCGGCGCCCGCCTCTACGCCGCCGACGGCAGGCGCCTCCTGGACCTCTGGCTCGACGACGGACGCGGCCTCTTAGGCGAGCGCGACAGGCTCACGCGCACCCAGGCCTCCAACGCCGCCGACAAGGGCCTCACGCGCCCCTACCCCGGCCTCTACGACGAGCGCCTCCGCAAGGCCGTAGCCGAGGCCTGGGAGGGCTTCTCCGTCGTACGCTTTTTCCTGAGCGAGGAGCGCGCCCTGGCCGAGGCCGCGAGGCTCCTTGGCTCGCCAATACTTGGCGCGCCAGTACTTGGCGACGCTCCGGCCCTCGTCGATACGGCCGCGCTACCCGCCGGTGCCGATGCCGATGCCGGTGGTAGCCTCTACCTGGCTCGCCCCCTGGCGCCCGTCCCCCAGGCGGCCCGGCTCGTCATGCCGCGACTACCCTGCCCGCGCCCCTGGGCGCCGGCCATACTCGCGGCCAGGCCCGCTAGCGAGGTGGGCGAGCGCCTCGTCGCCTCGCCGGGCGATCTCGTCCCGGCCCAGGGCCTCGTCGCCGCGGCCAGGGGACTCGCGAGCCTTGGGTCGGCCGCGCGCGACGGCTACGGCGAAGAGGCCTGGCGGCGCTCCGACCGGCGCCTGGCCCCCTTCTTCGAGCGGCGCGGCCCCTACCTCATCGCCCGCGTCGAACGCGACCGGTACGAGGGCTTCTTCCGCGCAGCCCTCGCTGGCGGCGCCCTCATCGCGCCCACGCCCGACGCGCCCTCCGTCCTATCGCCCGACTGGGACGACGGCGAGCTCGCCCGCCTGGCCAAGTCGCTCGCCACGTTTACTTCTTCATAAAGATACAAAAACGCTTGACGCGCCGCCTTCGCCCCGGTTACAGTACCTCATCGCCCGTCGCGGCGAGTCCGACGTACCGTAGGGAGGCAGCCATGAACCGCATCCTAGCGCAGCTCGTAGCCCTCCTCGTAGTCGTACTCGTACTTAGCCCCTCCGGAAGGTGCCGGAAGAGCCGATAGGGTGTGACTGGGGTATCCCAGGGCCTGTCGCCTTCCGGCGGCAGGCTCTTTTTTTTGGAATCTCGCGGCGCTCGCGGCGTCGCGGAGGGCTCTGTCCCCCTCGACATACAAGGAGTATGCCTCGGGGTCCATCGCCCTCCGCTCCTTGCGATCATCCGCGATATATAAAAAAAGCCTTGGGATGATCGCTGCTAGCGCAGCGGCTCGGTACGGGCATGAGGGGGAAGCATGAAGAAGGGACGATCGACGGGGGCCAGGCGGCTCGTCAAGGGGCTCGAGGAGGCGGGGGCGGAGTACATCTTCGCCTATCCCGGCGGGGCCAACCTGCCCGTCTACGAGGCGCTCGCGCATAGCTCGGTCATACCGGTACTCGCTCGCCACGAGCAAGGCGCGGCCCACATGGCCGACGGCTTCGCCCGGGCGTCCGGACGGCCCGGCTTCTGCATGGCGACGAGCGGCCCGGGCGCCACCAACCTGGTCACAGGCATAGCGACGGCATACATGGACAGCTCTCCGGTCGTGGCGATCACCGGGCAGGTCTCGAGCGGACTCATAGGCAACGACGCCTTCCAGGAGGTCGACATAACGGGCATAACCATACCCATCACCAAGCACAACTACCTCGTGCAGAGCCCCGAGGCGATATACCCGACGCTCAAGGAGGCCGTGTACCTGGCCACGACGGGCAGGCGCGGCCCCGTACTCGTCGACGTGACCAAGGACGCCCAGCAGGCCGAGCTGGCCGTAAGCGCGGAGTCCGAGCGGACGCTCGAGGGTTATTCGCCCACCGTCAAGGGCCATGCCGGCCAGATCAAGCGAGCCGCGGCGATGATACGCGAGGCGCGCAGGCCCGTCGTCGTAGCCGGCGGCGGCGTCGCGCTCGCGGGGGCCTTCGGCCCGCTCGCCGGCCTGGTCGACGCGGCGCAGGCGCCGCTCGTCTACACGCTCATGGGCAAGGCGGCCTTCGACAACGACGACCCGCGCAACCTAGGGCTCTTCGGCTACCACGGGCGCTGGGCCGCCAACAAGGCTGTCAGCGAGGCCGACCTCGTGATAGCGATCGGCGCCCGCTTCGGCGACCGCTCCACGGGCCGCCCCGAGGCCTTCGCCGCCGGGGCGCGCATCGTCCACGTCGACATAGACCCCGCCGAGATAGGCAAGAACGTCGACGCCTACCTGCCCATAGTCGGCGACGTGGCCGACGTCCTCCCGCGGCTCGTCGCGCTCCTCGGGGGCGTTGAGTCGCCAGGCGGGGACGAGCCGCGCGCGGCGCGCGAACGCTGGATGGCGGCGCTCAAGGAGGCCGAGGCGGCTCATCCCCTTCCCTCCGGGAACGGACGCTTCTGCACCCCGGCCATACTCGAGGCCCTCTGGCGCGCTCATCCCGACCCCATCCTGGCCACGGACGTCGGCCGCCACCAGATCTACGCCTGCCAGTACTTCCCCCTCAAGGCCGGTCGCAACTTCATTAGCTCGGGAGGCCTCGGCACCATGGGCTTCGGCTTGCCCGCCGCCATGGGCGCGAAGCTGGCCAGGCCCGAGCGCGACGTCGTCCTCGTCTCTGGCGACGGGTCCTTCATCATGAACATCCAGGAACTCGCCTGCGCCGGGGCCCTGGGCCTCGACCTGACCGTCGTCGTCATCCACGACGGGAGGCTCGGCATGATCAGCCAGCTCCAGGACGCCTTCTACGGCTCTCGCTTCGACGCGAGCCGCATAGGCGGCAGGACCTCCTTC
>CAZNNA010000104.1:0-10612 GCA_964573825.1 uncultured Treponemataceae bacterium | reverse complement strand
AGGTCACGAGGGCCTCGTCGACGACCGCGCGCACGATGAGCGGCAGGAGGAGCTCGGCCCCGGTGGACACGGCCAGCGAGATGACGGCGGCGGCCAGGAGCGCCTTGTAGGGCCTCACGTAGGAGAAGATACGGGCCACGATGGTCCGGTCGTAGCCCTTGACGACCTCGTCGCTCGAGAAGAAATCGGCCATCTAGCGACCTCCCGCCGCGGCGCCCGTGCTCAGGGCCTGGAGGGCGGCGATCTCCGCGTAGAAGCCGTCTTGCCCGGCCAGCTCCTCGGGCGAGCCTAGCTGGACGAGCCTGCCGGCATCCAGGACGGCCACGAGGTCGGCGCGGGCCAGCGTGGAGACGCGGTTCGAGACGACGATGGTCGACCTGCCTCGCCGGTCGGCGAAGAGCGCCTCAACGATGGCCTCCTCGGTCTCCGTGTCCACGGCTGACAGGGCGTCGTCGAGGATAAGGAGCTCCGGGTCGCGCGCCACGGCCCGGGCTATGGCGACGCGCTGCTTCTGGCCGCCCGACAGCGTGAGCCCCCGCTCGCCCACCACGGTCTCCCAGCCGTCGGCGAATAGCCTGAGGTCCCGGTCCAGCGCGGCGATGGCCACGGCCTCGCCGAACCGGGCCGCGGGCAGATCGGGGTCGGAGAAGAGCACGTTGGCCCGTATGGTGTCGGAGAAGAGGAAGCTGTCCTGCGGTACGAAGCCGAGGGCCGAGCGCAGGCGCTCGAGCGGATAGGCGCCCACGTCGACGCCGCCCCAGAGCACGGCGCCCGCCGGAGGCTCCACTATCCTGGAGATTGACTTGACGAGGACGCTCTTCCCGGAGCCGACCCGGCCGAGCACGCCGAGCGTACGCCCCTCCCCCAGGCTCAGGCTCACGCGGTCGAGCGCCGGGGAGGCGGCGCCGGGGAAGCTCACCGTTAGTCCGCGGAAGTCTATCGTCCCCCTCGGCGCGGCCTCGACCGGCTCGACGCCGCCGGGCCCGCTTCCCGGCGACGCGATGCAGGGACCGAAGCGCGGCTCGGGCTCGACCGAGAGCACCTCGTCGACGCGCTTAAGGCTAGCCGCCCCGCGCTGCATCATGTTGACCATGAAGCCCGCGCCGAGCATGGGCCAGATGAGCATCTCGAGGTAGGCCAGCATCGCGGCGAGCGCGCCGGGCGTCATGCGATTCTCTATAACGGCCGAGCCGCCGGCCAGCACCAGGGCCAGCGTCGATAGCCCGGCCAGGAAGGCTATGAGCGGGAAGAAGAGACCGTGGATCTTGACGAGGCGCATGGAGGCGGACTTGTAGTCCTCGTTGGCGACGGCGAAGCGCCGGGCGAACTCCTCCTCCTTTACGAAGGACTGCACGACCCGTATGCCTTGCAGGGTCTCCTGGGCCACGGCGCTCATGCCGGAGTACAGTTCCTGCATGCGCTTGAAGCGCTTACCGACCAGGGAGCCGAAGACGATTATGAGGATCGAAAGGAACGGCAGGGGCGCGATGACGGCGAGCGTCGTCATCGGGTTCTGCGCGAACATGACGGCCAGTATGGCCACCGACATGAAGACGCCGTCCACGAAGGCCACGAAGGCCATGCCCACGGCCATGCGTATGGCCTGCATGTCATTGGTCGCCCGGGCCATGATGTCGCCGGCCGCGTTACCGTGGAAGTAGCCCATGGGCAGGGTCATGAGCCGGGAGAAGAGCCTGTCGCGCAGCGAGGTCTCGATGCGCCGCGAGGCGCCGTGGATATAGAAGCGCCAGAGGAAGCGGCCGGCGGCGATGGCCGCGGAGGTGACCACCATGGCCGCCCCCACGCCGAGCACGGCCATCGCCGCTCCGCCGGCCGCGATGGAGTCCACGGCGCGCCGCAGGTACTGGGGCAGGAGGAGCTGGGCGCTGTCCACGACGACCAGGCAGGAAAGACCGAGCGCGTAGCGCCAGGCGTGTCGTCGCAGGTACGGTAGGAGCGTCTTGTAAGCCTTGAGCATCGCAGCATCCTATACCTCGCCTCGTTGTTTTTCAACGTCCGGCGCATACTATTTTTCTGTTAAAAAAGCTGCACGCCGCGTCATCGATAGGCCTGCCTTGATTGACACGTAGGACCTGCCGCATCGATAATGGCCCCATGTGTAGATTACGAAACCGCGTAGCCCCCGTAGCGTTCGGCTCGCTGACGCTCGTCGTCGCGCTCCTGGCCTCCTCCTGCGCCGTCATCCGGGCAGGGAGCCACGCCTCCGACGTCTTCATGCGCGAAGGCGACACCGAGCTGGCCAAGGCCGCCCTGCCGACCATGATGAAGGCCGCCGAGGCCCTCTACCTGGCCGATCCCGGCAATCCGGCCAAGGCCCTCACGGTCGGCCAGCTCTACGTAATGTACGCGAACGCCTTCCTCGACGCCGAGGCCTTCCTCTTGCCCGACGAGGCCTTCGAGGAGCGCCATGCCCTCGGATCCCGCGCCAACGCGCTCTACCTCCGGGCGGCCGCCGTGCTCGTACCAGCCGTCGAGGGAAAGGCCAAGGGCGCCTTCTCCCCGGACGCCGCCGCCAGGGCCTCGCTCGCGCGCCTCGGCCGTAAGGACGTCCCCCTGCTCTACTGGACAGCCGCCGCCGTCATGGCCGCCTTCGCCGGCGACCCCATGAACTTCGACAACGCCGGCCGCGTCGGCAACGCCATTGCCCTCTTCGAGCGCGCCCGCGAGCTCGAGCCCGATTGGAACGGCGGCAGCCTCCACGAACTGGCCATTACCATCTACGGCTCCCTGCCTGCCGACCTCGGCGGCGACAGGGCCAAGGCCAAGGCCGCCTTCGAGGCGGCCGTAGCCCTGACTGGCGGCGGCTCTCCCGGCCCCTACGTCGCCTACGCCCAGGCCGTCTGCGTGCCCGAGGGTGACGCGGCGGGCTTCGAATTCGCCCTTTCCAAGGCTCTCGGGCTACCCGACCGCCCCGAGGCGGCCCTTATGGATACCCTGGCGAGGCGCAAGGCCAGGCGCCTCCTCGACGATACAGCGCTCTACTTTTAAATCGATATAAACGGAGCGGGGCGCTATCGCCCCGCCCGAGCCCGCGCCTCCTCGGCGCCACGACCACGGGAGATACCCATGAGAGCCCCCAAGATAGTTACACTCTGCCTAGCGCTCTGCTGCCTCGGCGCGGCCGTCCAGGCCCAGACCGTCGTCCTCCAGATAGGCTCCACCGCGCCGGTCAACAGCCCCTGGGACCTCGGCCTCAAGAAGATGGCCGCCGAGTGGTCCGCCATCTCCGGCGGCCGCGTCAAGGTCGTCTTCCCGAAGAGCGTCTCCAGCTCTAGCCAGGAAGACCTGATCCAGAAGCTCAAATTCACCCTGGACGGCGTCATACTCGATACGACCGGGCTCGGCCTGATCGAGAACGACGTGTACTTCCTCTCCATGCCGTCGGTGATACGCGACGACGCCGAGTACGATAAGGTCATGGCCGCGGCCACGCCCCTCATCCGCAAGAAGCTCGGCGACCGCTACGAGCTCGTCGCCATGGCCAAGGGCGGCTGGATACGCTTCTTCTCCAACCAGCAGCTCCGGACGCCGGACGACCTCCGCAAGGTACGCATGGGCGTCAACCGCAACATGGAGTCCATGACCAAGCTCATGCAGTCCATAGGCGTGCGCACCGTCAAGGCGGATTCCTCCTCGACGCTCCTCCAGTTCAACTCCGGCGCCCTCGACGCCATGTACTCGAGCCCGCTCTTCGTAGGCGCCCTCTGGTCCCAGTATCGCCGCGTCGTCACCCATATGACGCCCTTCAAGGTATCGCCCTTCTTCGGCGCCATACTCCTTAACGCGCGCTCCTGGGACAAGGTCCCCGCGGATATCCGCGAGAAGCTCCGGGCCTCGGCCGAGCGCGTCTGTAAGGAGATAGGCGACCAGGCCGTTCGCCTGGAGGACGAGGCCATCGAGTCCATGCGCAAGTCGGGGCTCGTCATACCCGCCTACGACGCCGGAGACGCCGCGGCCTGGGACGCGCTCTACGCCGACAAGGTAGCCGGAGAGGTCGTGGGCTGGTATTCCCCGGACTTCGTCAAGGCCGTCTTCGCCGCCACCGGACGCTAGCCCATGGAGACCGCCCGTACGAGGAATCCGCTCCTGAGCGTGGCGCTCTGGGGCTCGGCCGTAGCCGCCGCCGTCCTCGGGCTCGTGCCCGTCCTGGACATCGTCATGGCCCGCGTCTTCTGGAAGGGCTTCCCCGAGGCCGGCCCGCTGACCGAGCACGCGCTCCTGGCCCTGGCCTTTCTCGCCGCGGCCCTGGCCGGCGCCCAGGGCAAGCACCTCTCCCTGAGCCACGAGCCTACGGGCGACGGCCTACCCGTTCGCCTGGCGCGCATCCTCAAGGCAGCCTCCTTGAGCGCGGTAGACTGCGCCCTCCTCTGCGCGTCCCTGTCGCTGCTCTTCGTGGGTTTCGAGCCTGCGGACACCATCTTCGGCCTTCCTAAGGCGGCCTTCGCCGCGCCCATGAGCCTCGGGCTCCTCATCATGACGGCGAGCGACATCGTACGGACCGTTCCCGGGCGCCCATCCTCGCCGAGCGGCGAGGGCCGAGGGTCTACGGGCGCGGGCGCGCTCGTAGCCGCGCTCGTAGGCCTTCTCATCGGCCTTGTACTCTCCTCGGGAGCGCTCCTCAACGTAGCCTCGGCCTTCGGGGCCTACCCCGAGCCGATGGCGGCCCTGGCCGACATCGTAGCGACGGCCTCCTCGGTGGCCAAGGCGCCCCTCGTCGTCATGCTCGTCGTCCTGGCCTTCATGGGCCTGCCGCTCTACGCCGTCATATCGGGCGCAGCCCTCCTCCTCTTCTCCGGTTCCTACTCCGCCATAGAGCTCATACCGAGCGAGGCCTACAGCCTATTCAAGAACGACAGCATGCCGGCCATACCGCTGTTCACGCTGGCGGGCTTCGTCCTATCGGAGTCGAAGGCCGGCCAGCGCCTCGTCGACGTGTTCCGCGAGGGCTTCGGGTGGCTCCCGGGCGGCGAGGCCTTCGCCGCGGTGCTGGTCTGCGCCTTCTTCACCACCTTCACCGGAGCCAACGGCGTGGCAATACTGGCGCTCGGAGGGATCCTGGCGACCATCCTCAAGGGCTCGGGCATCTATAGCGAGGACTTCACCCACGGCTTCCTCACTGCCTCCTCGTCGGTAGGGCTCCTCTTCCCGCCGAGCATGGCCGTCATCCTGTACGCGGTCAACGCCACCTTCGTGGTCCAGGGCGAGGCCGCCTTCACCATCATGGACATGTTCCTCGGCGGTCTCCTACCCGGCGCCCTCTTCGTACTGGCCATGGGCGCCTTCGGCGTGAGCCGCGGCCTGCGCTTCAAGTCGGAGAGGCGACGCTTCGACCCCAAGGCAGCCCTCAAGGCCTCCTGGAAGGCGCTGCCGGAGATAGTCATCCCCGTCATCATCCTGGTGATGTACCTCTCGGGCTTCGCCAACATAGCCGAGATCGGCGCCATAATCCTCGTGTACGTGGCCGTAGTCGAGGGCCCCGTACGCAAGGACCTGGACGCCCGAGGCCTGGCCTCCGCCCTGGCCAAGGCCCTGCCCGTCTCCGGAGGCGCTCTCATCATCATAGCCGCGGCGCGCGGACTGTCGTTCTATACCATGCAGGCGGGACTCCCCGAGCTCTTCACCACGTGGATGACCTCGGTCGTATCGTCGCGCTTCGTGTTCCTCCTCTTCCTGAACCTGGCCCTCCTCGTGGTCGGTTGCTTCATGGACATCTTCTCCGCCGTGCTCGTCATATCGCCGCTCATCATTCCCCTCGGGGCGGCCTACGGCGTGCACCCGGTCCACCTCGGCGTCATCTTCATAGCCAACCTGTCCATAGGCTTCCTGACCCCGCCCATAGGCATGAACCTGTTCCTGGCCAGCTACGCCTTCGGGAAGCCCGTCATGCGGATCTACAAGGACGTGCTGCCCTTCTTCGTCGCCCAGCTCGTCGTTCTCGTGATAATCACCTGGGTGCCGTGGTTCTCCCTGGCCTTCCTGCCCGGGGCACTCGGTTGACGAGCCTTGCGCGCGCGGCGCCTCCCCCGTCCGGGATGGAGGAGGCCTGCCTTCCGCTACTCATGCGGAGACCGGGCGCGCGAGGCGCCGTACTGCTCATACACGGCTTCACGGGCTACCCCGGCGAGCTGGCGCGCTTCTCCGCGGCGCTCTTCAGGCTGGGCTATACCGTGTCGGCGCCGCGCCTGCCTGGCCACGGCACGAGCCGCGCGGACTTCATGGCCACGGGCGCAGAGGACTGGCTCAGGCGCGCCCGCGACGCCTACCTGGACATGGAGGCCGAGTACGGCGTGGCGGGCATCGTGGGTCACTCCATGGGCGGCGCCATCGCGCTCGTGCTGGCGGCCGATTACGCGCCGTCGCGCGTGGCCCTGCTCGCCCCGGCCGTCGAGCTCGCCGACCGCCGTATCCCCCTGGCCAGCCTCATAGGTCGCTTCAGGCCGGTGATCAAGGGCCGGGCGTCCCCGCCGCCCGAGGACCTCGCGGGCGAGCGTCTCCGCCTGCACCCGGAGTACTGGAGCGACACCATGGTCGGGCAGGCAGGCCAGCTCTACCGCCTGGTCAAGGCCTCGCGCTCGGCCCTGCCGCGGGTACGCTCGGCCCTCCTCGTCGTCTCCGGCGAGCGCGACGCCAGCGTCCCTGCCGCCGCGGCCGAGCGCATAGCCCGGGACGCAATACAGGCAACCTCAATCAGGCAACACACCATAGCGGGAGCCGGTCACTGCTTTCCCTTCGACGGGAACGGCACGGACGAGGCGCTTCGCATAGTCGAGGAGTTCTTCTCATCATGACAAGCACCTACATCATCTATACGGACGGCGCCTGCTCCGGCAACCCGGGGCCCGGCGGCTGGGCCTGGGTATGCCTCGCTGGCGGCGAGATCCGCGAGGGCTACGGCGGCGAGGCCGTCACCACCAACAACCGCATGGAGCTCCTGGGCGCCATCGAGGGCCTCTCCTCGGTCAAGGCGCGCATAGCCTCGGGCGAGCTCGAGCCGAGCGTCGTGGAGGTCAGGACGGACTCCCAGTACGTCAAGAACGGCGTCACGAGCTGGATAGCCTCGTGGAAGCGCAACGGCTGGCGCACCGCCTCCAAGGCCCCGGTCAAGAACAAGGACCTCTGGGAGCGCCTGGACGCCATATCCTCGGAGCTACGGGCTCGCTGGACCTGGGTCGAGGGACACGCGGGCGAGGTCTGGAACGAGCGCTGCGACGAGCTGGCCCGCAAGGGCGTCGCGGAGAACCGCTAGCCCATTACCATCCCTACAGGTTGACTCCCTCTGGTAATCATAGAACTATGTAGTTGAGCAAGATGTGGGAGGTATCGATGATAGCTACGTTCACCGCCCGCTTCACGAAGATCGATTCAGGTTACCTCGGCGAGCTTATCGAATGGCCCGAGGTAATCACAGAGGGCAAGGACCTTGAGGACTGCCGAGCCATGCTCGAGGACGCGCTACATGAGATGGTACTTGCCTATCAGGAACAGGGCCATGAGATCCCTAGCGCGAGGGCGGCCCTGACCGAGCCCATAGCGGTAGAGCTCTAGTATCGGTCAAGCGAGCGGACCTGGTTCGATACTTGGAGAAACACGGATTCAGGCTCGTTCGCGAGGGCGGCAATCACTCCATATATTCGGATGGTACCGTGACCTTGCCCGTCAAGCGCCACTCTCATATAGACCGCATCACGGCACATAAGATCTGCAAGCAAGCCGGGCTCGATCCACGTTTCTGAAACGTTATTCCAACAACCGTTCTGGCGGTCACATGAACCAATGCCATAAACAACGCCGGCGAACGATCGTATTCGATCATTCACCGGCATTCCTTTTTAAAGGCTTCCAGGCTAGAAGTGCAGGAAGAATTTTACCGCGAAGAAATAGTCCGCGGGGTCATACTGGTAATCCACCGTCGCGTCGTCGACCAGTCGGACGCCGGCTATGACGCTGGCCTGGGCGAAGCCGATCAGGTCCAGGGCGAAGCCGCCGCCGACCGAGGCCAGGAAGCCCGAGGCGCCCTTGTAGGCCGTCGTCGAGGCGTCGGCGTAGCCCGCGTAGTAGCCCGCGTCGGCGAAGCCGAACAGGTAGGGCACGACTGCCTCGAGGAGCTCGACCGAGGGCCAGATAAGGCTCGGCGAGGGCCCGACGAGGCGAACCTCGGCGCTGGCCGTGGCCTTGAGCGAGGTGTCGTACTTGGGATGGAAGTAACCGCGGACGGAGTTCCCCAGGGAGTCGCGCAGGTCGCGGCCGCCGAAGGTCTGGTTGACGTAGATTGGCACCGAGGTCCCGTCGGCGTAGTCGGCGCCCAGGAAGCCCGCCAGGTAGACGTTGAAGAGGTTGCCGCCATCGTTCGGCACGTCGTAGACGGGCAGGAAGCCGCGCAGCTGGCCGGATACGCGCCAGAAGTCCGTCTTGGCGTTGAGGAAGCCCGGGCCCCACTCGGCGGCGGCCTCGGCGTAGAGCCCCTCTTTCGAGCGGTGCCTGGACTGGACGCGCGAGTCGTAGGACACGCCGGCCATGAGCGAGGTACCGAACAGCTCCTGGGCGTCCGGGAAGACGGTCGTCGACAGATCGTTCAGGTAGCGATCGTAGCGGCCGCGATAGAAGAGGAAGGCCTCGAGGAGGTTATCGCCGTCCTCCCGCCTCGAGAAGCCCTGGATGAAAGCCAGCTCCCACTGGAAGTTAGCCATGTAGTATTCGTTGCCCTTGACGGTCGAGATCCAGGGATCGCCGGTCAGCGGATCGCGTAGCAGGGAGGCGTTCTCGTAGCCGCCGCCGCCCTTCAGGAATATCTTAGTGTCGGCCGCGTCGGACAGCTCGAGGCCGTAGTAGGTCAGCGACAGGTCCAGGCCGCCGGGAATGACGCCGTTGAAGAAGCGGACTCCCTCGAAGCCAAGTTCCAGGTCTTCGGCCCAGGCGCCCCCTACGAGGGCCAGGGCGACCAGGGCGAGCGCGAGCGTTCGTTTTCTCATCGTGTTCTCCTCAATAGGATTGCGTACTCTTCATACCGGTGCGCGCGGCCCCGGCGAGCGGGGCCCGCGTTACGCATTAGGCGTGGCCCGCCGAGCCCAGGACCTCGACGTTCTTATGCATATAGAGCTTCTTAAGCTCGTCCCGGGCCGGCCCCAGGTACTTGCGCGGGTCGAACTCGTCCGGCTTCTCGGCGAAGACCTTGCGGATGACGGCGGTCATGGCCAGGCGACCGTCCGAGTCGATATTGATCTTGCAGACGGCGCTCTTGGCGGCCTTGCGGAGCTGCGACTCGGGGATGCCCACGGAGTCCTTGAGCTTGCCGCCGAACTTCTCGATCATGGCTATGTACTCGGGCGGTACGCTCGAGGAGCCGTGCAGGACGATGGGGAAGCCCGGTATGCGCTTCTCTATGGCCTCGAGGATGTCGAAGCGGAGGGGCGGCGGGATGAGTATGCCGCTCGGGTCCTTGGTGCACTGCTCGGGCTTGAACTTGGTGCGGCCGTGGCTCGTCCCTATCGATATGGCCAGGGAGTCGACGCCGGTCTTCTTGACGAAGTCCTCGACCTCCTCGGGCTGCGTGTAGTTGGAATGCTCGGCGGAAACGTCGTCCTCGACGCCCGCGAGCACGCCGAGCTCGCCCTCGACCGACACGTAGTCGGCGCGGCTATGGGCGTAGTCGCAGACCTTCTTCGTCAGGGCCACGTTCTCGTCGTACGGCAGGTGAGAGCCGTCTATCATGACGCTGGAGAAGCCGTTCTCTATGCAGTCGACGCAGAGCTCGAAGCTGTCGCCGTGGTCGAGGTGCAGGACTATGGGAATACGGTAGCCAAGCTCCGCGGCGTACTCGACGGCTCCCCGCGCCATGTTCCGCAGGAGGTTGGCGTTGGCGTACTTGCGCGCGCCGGAGGACACCTGGAGGATCACGGGACTCTTCGTCTCGACGCAGGCCTGGATGATAGCCTGCATCTGTTCCATGTTGTTGAAGTTATAGGCCGGTATGGCGTAACCGCCCGACACCGCCTTCTTAAAGATATCCACGGTGTTTACGAGGCCTAATTCCTTATAGCTCGTCATCTTCTGTCTCCTTGTATGCGGCTTGGCACGTCGAGTCTAGGTCGCAACGGTCCTGTCGTCAAGTGGCGTTGGTTTCGACGGTAGAAACGGCGCCGTTCCTGCGGCGCCTGAACGGCTAGGCCGCTTGCGGGCTCGTCGCGGGCCGGGGTATCATCGTGCAGTGATACCACGTTCCGGAGGGCGCTCGCGCCAATCCATCCGCCGCGCCTCCGTCCTCGCCTTCGGCGTCGCCCTCGCCGTCGCCTTGCTCGTCCCCTGCGGTTCGTGCCGTAGGGCTCCGCGGGATTCGCTGGGCCTCGTCGATCACGCCTTCTCCTACCTCTATCCCTCCGCTAGCACCGCCTTCGGTGCCGTGGCTCGCCGGGTCGTCGTTCTGCCCACCGAGGAGCCCCAGGCCGCGCTCTACGCCGCCGTCGACGCCGCCAAGCCGCGCATCGTATACCTATCGCCGCTCCTGGCCGCCGAGATCGCGCCCCTCCTGGCCCGGGACGAGCTCGTCCGCGTCGCCTACCTTGGTCCCGCCCGCCCCGCGACGCATCCCCGCCTC
>CAZNNA010000103.1:0-10636 GCA_964573825.1 uncultured Treponemataceae bacterium | reverse complement strand
GTCAAGGCGACGATGCACGCCGACTCAGGCGCCTACCTGTCGGTAACGCCCTGGGTCACCTGGCGCTCGACGGCCCAGTGCTTCGGCCCCTACGTGGTCGACGCCATCCACGCTGACGTCTACGGCGTGGCCACCAACAACGTCTTCACCGGGGCCATGCGCGGCTTCGGCTCGCCCCAGGTCAACTTCGCCGTAGAGCAGCTCATGGACATGGCAGCCCACCGCCTCAAGATCCACCCCCTGGGCATGCGCCGCATCAACATGGTCAAGCAGGGCTCGGTCACCGTGACCGGCCAGAGGCTGGACGGCCATACGGTCAGCCTCGAGGACGTGATGAACCGGGTGGTCCACGAGATAGGCTTCCGCAAGAAGTACGAGCTCTGCTCCTTCGGGAAGGCCGAAGGGGACGAGCTGTACGGCATAGGCCTGGCCGTGAGCTACCGGGGCGCCTCGCTCGGCGCCGAGGGCATGGACTTCTGCTCCTGCATCCTCAACGGCCAGTACGACGGCTCCATACTCCTGGAGACGGGCATCCACGAGAACGGCCAGGGCTCCGAGTCCGCCATGAACCTGATCCTGGCCGACGAGCTCGGCGTCGATCTCAGGCGCATCCGCTACAAGCGCTCGTCTACGAGCTCCATTCCCGACTCGGGCACCACCGTGGCCACGCGCGGGGTCATCATGGGCGGCTCCGCCGTCGTCGTCGCCGCCAGGCAGTTCCGCGAGCTCCTGGCGCGCCACCTGGCCGAGCGCCTCCGCTGCAGGCCCGAGGAGGTGACCTTCCACGACGACAAGATCTGGGGCCTCAACTACGAGTACGCCCTGACCTGGGAGGAGGCGATGCGCGAGCTCTTCCTTCAGCGCGTGACGCCCTTCGCCTTCGGCACCTACCAGGCGCCGTCGGTCAGCTGGGACGACACGACCGGCCAGGGCGACGCCTACTTCACCTACGTCTATTCCTGCCAGGCCGTCGAGCTGAGCGTCGACCGCAAGACCGGCAAGGTGACGCTGCTCAACATCGTCGCCGGCCACGATATAGGCAAGGCCATCAACAAGGCCATGCTCCTCGGGCAGGTCTACGGCGGCGTGACCCAGGGCGTCGGCATGGCGCTCATGGAGGACTTCGCCCGCTCCGAGGGCCGGACGGCCTGCCTCAACTTCGACAAGTACCAGGTACCGAGGGCCACCGACCTACCGGAGATGACCGGGGTCATCGTGGAGAACTCCGACCCCGCCTCGCTGACCGGCGCCAAGGGCATCGGCGAGCCCGCCCTGGAGCTGATCGCCCCCGCCATAGCCAACGCCGTCTACAACGCGACCGGCGTCCGCTACCGAGACCTGCCCATACGCGTACGACCGGAGGACCTCGCATGAACAGCATCACCGTCAACGGCACGGCCCACGAGGTCAAGGACGACGAGCTCGAGCTGTCGCTCCTTTCCTACCTACGGGAGCGTCGCTTCCTTACCGGGACCAAGAACGGCTGCGAGAAAGGTCTCTGCGGCTCCTGCACCGTCGCGGTCGACGGCAAGGCCCTAAGGGCCTGCAGGACGCCGGTCAGGAAGGCCCTCGGCGCCTCGGTCGTCACCATCGAGGGCCTCGAGGGCCCGGGCGGCGAGCTCCACCCCCTCCAGCGCGCCTTTATCGACGCCGGAGCCATCCAGTGCGGCTTCTGCACCCCAGGCATGGTGATGAGCGCCTACGCCCTCCTCCTACGCGACCCGGACCCGAGCCGCGACGCCATCCGCAAGGCCCTCAAGGGCAACCTCTGCCGTTGCACCGGCTACCAGCAGATCGTCGACGCCGTCCAGCTGGCGGCCAAGGCGATGCGCGAGCAGGCCCTGCCGGCGGAGGCGGGCTGCCTGTCCCCGCGATAGGCGACGGGGGCACTCAGCGGTCGTAGCTGAAGCCGAAGCTCATCGACCCTATGGAGTAGAGCACCCAGACCTTCTCTACCTCGACGCCTCCCGAGCCGGCGGGCGGCGCTCCCAGGTACCACCGGTAGGCGAAGGATGTCACCGAGGTCGTCGAACGCGATATCTCCTCGATTGGAGAGGCGGAGCCGCCCGCGCGGCCTATGCCGAAGCCGTAATCGCGGATCCACTCGTCCAGCAAGGCCGGATCGGCGACCCGTTCGTAACGACCGGCGGCCTCGTCGTAGGCGTACCACTCCAGGTCCAGCCGGGTCACGCGGCCGTCGGTCTCCACGCTCGCCTTGACGCTAGGCATGAAGTACAGGAAATGGCCCGCCTCGTCGTAGGGCGCCAGGCTCGAGAAGTCGAAGAGCGCGAAATCCGCGCCGTCCTTCTTAACGATCCATGAGCCGCCTGGTATCCCGCTGGTATCGTCGATCGATAGGCCTAGCGAGTACGAGCCGGAACCGAGCGCGCTACCCATGACGGTCCATCCGTTCCCCAGGTCCGGGCCTCCGTTCGACCTGAGCGGCAGGGCCGGTCCGTACGTGTTCGCTGTCTGATCTATCGTGATTACTGCGGGCGGGTAGACCTCGATGACGACGGAGCCGCTCGAGACGTCGGCGAAGCCGTGGTCGGCTGGGAACTTGATATCGAAGCCGACCGAGAAGACGCGGTGAGGTACCGTAGCCGGGGACGAGTATTCGTTCCTGATCGACGATAGGAGATACGAACTAGTCAAGCCCGAACCAGCGTCGACCCATTGGCTCGAACCGGGATCGTCGTTGACGTACAGGTTCCTGGCCATCCTGAGCACGTTGTCGAAGCGGTAGTACGCCTGCAACCGATCGAAGCCCATCCCGAACGCCGCGGCCTGCGCGTCGCGGTCAAGGGAGGAGACCCCTAGCCCGCTCGCAGCGTCGAACGAGATGGCGCCCAGGTCGACGGTATCGACCGCGGCCCCGGACACGGGTATCCTGGCCATGCCCCCGCCGTCGGCGGTCGGCAGCACGATGAAGCCCGAGCCTTCGAAGCGCTCGCGTACGTTCGCCGACGCGCCGTCGGCGAACAGCAGCACCTGGTCGCCCTCTCCCGTAAGCGGTACCGAGAAGGAACCATCCGGCGCCACGCCGACCGGCTCTTGGGGCGTCAGCTGGCCGGTCACTACCCCGAACGACGCGACGGTACTGACGGCTCCGGCGATGCTCTTTGGCTCGCGCAGCGAACGGGACGTGAATCCCGAGCCGAACCTGCCGATGATCGCCCTGCCGCTCGATGCGTTACAGCCGCTCGGTTCGCAGGCTGCGACCATGAGCGGAAAGACGACGAGGGCGAGGCTAACCCAAGGACCGCGGAGCTTCCTTACCCTGGCTTTCATCGACGCCTCCTTCAGCGAAGGTAGCCTGCATCGGTACGCTCGAAGAGCCCTTTCAACCGGAGAGGAACCGAACGACGACCTTGGAAGCTACCGTAGCATAGCCCCGCGTTGGATAATATATCCCGATAAAAGTACATATCATATTAAGCAGCCAATTTTGCCTCCTGGCTCTATAATCGAGATGGTAACCCCAACAAGCCATCCGACGGAGAGGAGGACCTATGGTCACCATGAAGGCTCGATGCATCGGACTTTGCGTTTCTTTCATCTCGTCCATAACGGCGACTCATGCCTTGGAACTGGACGTGAGTCCCCAGGCCAACGGTACGCTAGCCATGCACGCGAGCCATACCCTCGCCTGGAATGACTCGCTCTGGAGCTCGCTATCCCTTTCGGTAGAGAATCCGCTCGAGGTCGACGAGGGAGAGGGGCGATACGTCGCCACGAGCGGGACGATCATAGAAGGCTCGCTGGACGTACTCGGGTATCGCTTCAAGGGACCGCTTCGTCTCGGATTGGCCATAAACGCCCTGTATAGTCCGATGAGCCTCAAGGAGGTAGGCTATATCGATCTCGCGGGCGGGGGACGGCTCTTCCTCGTGAACGAGCGAAGCATAGACCTCCTGCTGCCTCGTCTCAAGGTATCTCTCGCCGGCGAGGCCGGCCCGCTATCGCTGTCGCTCGAAGGCGAGGTCTCGCCGTACTACATAGTGAACCTTACCCAAAGGCTCTCGACCTCGACCGGTGGCGTACCGACCGCCAAGACGCTCTCCAGTCCCGGCTTCGGTAGCTGGGCGGCATCCGGAGACGCCTCGCTGCGACTCGCCGGAACGATCATCGCCCCCGAGCTTCGCGTCGGCCTCGATAGCGTACCCATGGCCTACTCATACCTGAACGCTAGCGGGCAAGAAGCCGCGATCGATTCGCTCATCGTCACCGTGCGGGCCATGGCCGGCGCTGGCCTGCCCTTCCTTGCGCGGGGAGGAGCCGTACCCCGGGCGCTCGTCGGCTACGAATGGAACAAGGTGCAGGACCGACCGAGCGGAACCTGGATAGCGGAGTCAGGAGATATACTGGTGCTCATCGGGTTCTCTCTCTAGGGATAGCTCAGGGCAGGGGGACGAACTCCCCGGACTCCAGCTCGAACACGGCCCGGGCCCGCTCGTTCATGAGCACCCCCTTGTCGGCGCGCACGAAGACGGCCCCGACGCCGTAGGACTCGGCGAGCGCGAACCCGCGCTCGGGACCCAGGACGAAGAGGGCCGTCGAGAGGCCGTCGGCGTCCATCGACGACTCCGCTATCACCGTCACCGAGACGAGGCCGCCGCCCGCCGGGTAGCCGGTCGCGGGATCGAGCAGGTGATGGTACTCGACGCCGTCGGCGCCGCTGAAGTGCCGCTCGTAGACCCCGCTCGTCACGACGGTGTAGCCGCCCGGGAGGGTGGCCAGGCCCAGGCGCTCGCCCCGGTCGCTGAAGGGATTCTGTATGCCCACTCGCCAGGGCTTCCGGTCGGGCTTTCGGCCTACGACCTTGACGTTGCCGCCCAGGTCTATGACGGCCGCCTTGACGCCGCCCTCGGTCAGGATGCGCGCGACCTCGTCCGCGGCGTAGCCCTTGGCTATCCCCCCGAGGTCGAGGCGCATGCCCGCCCGGGCCAGGGCCAGGGTACCGGCGGCCTCGTCGACTACGAGGCCGCGGCGATCGACGAGGGGCAGGGCCGCGGCGATCTCCTCGGGCGCGGGGACGCGCTCGGTATCGAAGCCTATGCCCCAGAGCGCCACGAGGGGCCCCACGGTCGGGTCGAAGGCACCGCCCGAAGCCGCCGCGAGCTCCAGGGCGCGGCGCGCGAGGGCGCGCAGGTCGGACGGGGCGGGGACGGGCCCGGCGCCCGCCGCCCGGTTGACGGCGTCGACGACGGTACCCGCCGCGTTGGCGCTCATCGTCGCCTCTATCTCGCGCAGTCTAGCGAAGGCCGCGTCGAGAGCCGCGTCGGAGGCTCCGTCCAGGACTCGGATAGAGCAGACCGTTCCGAGCGCCAGCTCGGTGCGATCCATGGCCCGGGGAGCGCAGGCGCCGGCCAGGGGCGCCAGGACGAGCGTCGCCGCCAGGCCGAGCGCTAGCCGCGCGAGCCGCCGGGACCTGGAACCGCGAGCCGTAGCGCGCGTCCTCATCGCAGGAAGTAGCGCTTCTCGCGCCCTATCGTGGTCTGGTCGCCGTGGCCGGGCCACACGCGAACGGCGTCGTGCAGGACGCAGAGCCGCTCCCGTATCGAGTTGACTATCGTAGCCTCGTCGGCGTCGAAGTTGTCGGTACGCCCCACCCCGTCGCGGAACAGCGTGTCGCCGGACAGGAGCGACGAGCCGCCCTCCGCGAGCAGGCAGGACGAGCCTCGCGTGTGGCCGGGGCTGTGGATGGCCTTGATATCGAGGCCGGGGAAGTCGTAGCCGTCGCCGTAGTAGACGTCGGCCTCGGGGATGTCGGTCCAGTGCTTGCGGAAGAAGGCCTGGGCCCCGATGTCGGTGAATACCCGCAGGTTGGTCTCGCGGGCCTTGGGGCCGAAGTAATCGCGGTCGCCCTCGGGCGCGTAGACGCGGACGCTTACGCCCGCCTTTCTGAGCCCCGCGGCCAGGGCGGGCAGGGCGGCCACGTGATCCAGGTGCCCGTGCGTTAGAATGATCGCCACGCTCGGCGTCGCCACGCTCGGCGTCGCCACGCTCGGCGTCGCCACGCTCGGCGTCGAGGCATCCTCGCCCCTGGAGCGCCCGAGCGCGTCGAGCGCCGCTTCCAGCAGGCGCGCGGGCTCGGCGCCGGGATCTACCACGACCACGGGACGACCGGTCTGCTCGACGATGTATGCGTTCTCCCCGATGGGGCCTACGGTAATGCGGCGTATCATGTGGCTCGATTCTAGTAACGGTAACGACGCTTGGCAAGCGTCGCGCCGGTCCCTTCCGCCGGTAGCCATCCTATGGCATGATAGGGGCCAGCTCCATGATGCTATTACCGGTCTACCTTACCGCCGCGGCGGCCGCGCTCTTCTACGCACTCATCCCCGTCGTGGGCGCCTTCATAGTGCGAGGCCAATGGAGGCGCTTCCGGCTCTCCGTCAGGGACGCGGCCTGCCTGCCGCCGCTCGAGGGTGTCGCCGCTCAGCAAGGCCTACCGGCCGAGGTACTGGCCCGCGGCGAGATAGACGCCATGGGCCGCGGCGACGAGCTCTGGGTCGCGGGACGCGGCGTATCGTTCGTCATCGACCTCGACGAGGCGTGGGTCTACGTGCTCTCCGGGCGGCGGGGCGACGACAGGATAGAGCGCCAACGCTGGAAGGACCTCAGGGCCATAGGCCCGGGAGCCCGGGCCTTCGTCGCCGGCCGGGCCAGGCTCGAGGACGGGCGGCTATCGATCGGGAGCGAGGGGCTCGTCATCCTGCACGACGGCGACGACGAGGCGGTCGTCCGCCGCGCCGTCTGGGCCGGGCGGCACGATAACGAGTACTGGAATTCCCTTACCCAGGTGTCCATCGCCCTGGGCGTGGCGGCCATGAGCGTCATAGCCAGGCTGACCCTGCCCGGCCGCCTGCCCTCGCTCGTGACGGCCCTGACGCTGACGGCGGCCTTCTCGCCCGTCCTGCCCCTGGTACCGCCCGGAGTCGCCGGGTTCTTCCTGTACCGGCGCTACTGGCGAAGGGCGCGCTACTGCCGAGCCAAGCGCGACCTTGCCGAGCTCGAGGAGCCCGGCTCGGTCGGGGCAGGGATCTGGCGCAGGAGGGCGTTCGGCGCCACCGCCGCGAGCATCGGAGCCTTCGCCGCGGCCATGGCCGTGAACGCCTGGCTGCTCGTGATGCTGCTCAGGCGCCTACTATAGGATCACGTTCCCCGTCCGGCTCGCCCGGGTCGGATTCGGCGTCCGTCGCGGATTCGCCGCAGGCCTCGGGTTCGGTCTCCCCGTCGGGTTCGCCGTAGCCGGCGTCCTCCGCGTCGGAGCCGTCGTCGGAGCCGTCGTCGATGCGATCGTCGAGGCCATCCGCGTGGTCCCGCCCGGCGTCGCCGGCCGGGTCACCGGCGTCAGGCGCGCTCTCGCCCCGCTTCCGGGCGCGGTTTACCGTTAGCGATCGTCCCTTCCAGTCGAAGCCGGACAAGGCCGACAGTACCGCCTCCTCGACGGAGGGATCGACGACCACGAAGCTGTAGTTGTCCATGGTGCGTATATCGCCTATGCGCTCCTCGCCTATGCCCGCGGCGTCGGCGACGACCTTCGCGGCTATCCGCGAGTAGAAGCGCTGCCTCCGGCCGGCGCTGACGAAGAGGGTGACGCCCTCGCCGCGGTAGCGGTTCTCGCGCTCGGCGACGCGCTCGCGATCCTCCCGCTCGGCGGGCTTGGCTTCCTTGGCTCGCTCCTCGCGAACCCGGGGCTCCGCCTTCTTAGGCTCCCGCGCGGGCCTATCGGCCTTGGCCTGGGGCTCGCGGTCGCGCTGCTCGGCGGATTTCCTCCGGCGCCCGTCCTCGGCCTTGCCCCCGCGGGCCGCGGGTCCCGAGGCCGCCTTGAGGGCCAGGGCGGCGGCTACGTAGGCGCGAAGGTGCAGCGGCACTCGGGCCCTGAAGATAGCGCGGCATTCCTGGAGCAGGGCGACGTCGCTCGCCTCGCGAACCTCGTTGAGCGCCTCGTCCACGGCGGCGGCGAGGGCCGCGCGACGGGCTTCCGGTAGAATAGTATGGGATGGCACGTGTTGCTCCTTAGCCTTGAAACATAAACGAAAGGAGCCGCCTTTCTCAAGCCCGCGGGCGTATTGCAGACCAGGCTCCGCTCCTGTATGGTAAGGGGAATGAACCCGCGTCGCCTCCTAGCCGTCGCCATCGCAGCCGCGGCTGCGATCTGCGCCTCCGCCCAGTCCTCTCCATCGCCCTCGAGCCCCTCCGCCGCGCCGTCGGCGAGCGCCGGCCCGACGACGCCGAGCGCCGGTTCGGCGTCGGGCCTGCCGGAGGATCCGGCCGTACTCCTCGGCTTGACCCCGACCCAGGCTATCTCGCGCTTCGGTCCGCCCGCGCGCGTCTACGCCGTGCGCGGCGCCGAGCCGTGGCAGGACGACGTCGTCTTCGAGTACGGCGAGGGCTTCTCGCTCTTCCTCTTCATGGATCGCGTCTGGCAGGTCCGCGTCTCCTCGGCCTACGCGGCGCCCGTATGGGGCATCTCGGTCGGGGCCGCCCTCGAACGGGCCTCCGCGGTCCTCGGAACGCCCGACCGGGACCTGGGCGGAGCCTACGAATGGGCCCTCCCGGGAGAGGCCTGGCCGGTACGGCTCCGGGGCGTCATGGACGCCAAGGGCCGAATAGCCGAGCTCTACGCCTACAGGGCGGACTTCTAGGGCCCAGGCCATGCCTAAGATCTGCCTGTGCCTTACCGGCTCGACGCTAGCCCAGGACCTCGCCGCCCTGGAGCGCTACCGCGACAAGGTGGACATGGTGGAACTTCGCGCCGACTACCTGGACGCGAGCGAGCTCTTCCACCTGCGCGCCTTCCCCGCCCTGGCCGGGCTCCCGAGCATCCTCACCGTACGGCGGGCCAGCGACGGAGGCATGTTCAGGATGGGCGAGGGCGTCCGCCTGGTCATATTCGCCCGGGGGCTCGCCTTCGCGGAGTCCGACCGGCGCAAGAATTTCTCCTACGTCGACCTGGAGTACGACTTCCATATCCCGGCCATCCAGGAGGCGGCCCGGACCTTCGGAACGCGCGTCATCCGCTCGAAGCACTGCATGGACGGCATGCCGTCCGATATCGAGCGCGTATGGCGAGACCTGAGCTCCCGCCCCTTCGAGATACCCAAGCTAGCCGTATCCGCCCGGGGCCTGGCCGACGTCGACTCCGTCTTCAGGCTATTCGAAGGCAGCGGCCCCGAGCGCGTGGTCGTCAGCATGGGCGAGTACGGCTTCTGCACCCGCATCCTGGCGGAGAAGCTCGGCAGCATGCTCGTCTACGCGGCGGGCTCGGGCCTGGACCCGGCCGCCCCGGGCCAGCTCGAGCCGGGGCGCCTCCTCGATATCTTCAGGGCCCGGGAGTACGGCTCCGACTGGAACCTCTACGGGCTCGTGGGCGGCCCGAGCGTCATACGCTCCCAGTCGCCCTTCATACATAACTCGGGTTTCTCGGCGCTGGGACTCAAGTCTCTCTACCTGCCCTTCCCCGCTGACGACGTGGAGCCGTTCCTGGCGCTCGCCGATCGTCTCGGCATCAAGGGCTTCTCGATTACGGTACCGTACAAGGAACGCATCCTGCCGTACCTCGCGCGCCGCTCGCCGGAGGTGGAGGCCATAGGCGCCTGCAATACCGCCATCAGGGAAAGGGACGGCTGGGCCGGCTATAACACCGACGCCTCGGGCTTCTCCCGGGCCGTGTGCAGGTTCCTCGGCGTCGATTCGCTCTACGGCGTGAGGACGACTATCGTGGGCGCAGGCGGCGCGGCCAAGGCCGTGGCCTTCGCGCTCAAGGGCCTGGGAGCCAGGGCCTGCGTCATCAACCGGAACATGTCCAAGGCCAAGCGCCTCGCCGAAACCTACGGCTTCGAGTGGGCGGGCATGACCGAGCGCGCCGCCGACCTCATGGAGCGCTACCACGACCTCATAGTCCAGACCACCTCGGTCGGGCTCGAGGGCGGGCAGGAGGGCGACCCCATGGAGTGGTACGAGTTCACCGGGCGAGAGGCCCTCTTCGAGACCATATACAACCCGGCCGAGACCCAAGTCATGAGGCGGGCCCGCGAGGCGGGCTGCCGCGTGACCAACGGCCTCGGCATGCTCCAGGCCCAGGCCGAGGCCCAATTCAGGCTCTTCACCGGCCGGGACTATCCGTCCTAGCCTCGATCCCGAAAGGAGGGCCCCGGTGCCCGATATCCATAAGTCAGCCTTCGTGGCGGTCGTGGGCCGCCCCTCGGCCGGCAAGTCCACGCTGGTCAACCGCGTCTGCGGCCACAAGGTAGCCATCGTCTCCCCGGTACCGCAGACGACGCGCAACACCGTGCGCGGCATCAAGACCGGCGAGGGCTACCAGCTGGTATTCCTGGACACGCCCGGCCTCCACGACTCCGACAAGGCCATGAACCGCCGCCTCCGCGACATAGCGGTCCAGGCCCTCAGGGACGCCGACCTCGTCCTCTACGTCATAGACGCGACGAGGGCCCCGGGCGCCGAGGAGGAGTCGATCGCCGCGCGCGTGGCGCCCTACGCGGCCAAGACCCTCGTCGCCCTCAATAAGACCGACGCCCGCGAGGCCGACGTGCCTCGGACGGCGGCGTTCCTGGCGGAGCGCCTACCCGCCTCCCGGGTCTTCGAGCTATCGGCCCTCGAGGGCGAC
>CAZNNA010000102.1:2226-10660 GCA_964573825.1 uncultured Treponemataceae bacterium | reverse complement strand
GCGGCGAAGCGCACGGCCCTGATGGTCCTGAGGCCGTCCTCGTCGAAGCGCGCCGCGGGGTCCCCTATGGCCGTAACGACCCCGGCCGACAGGTCGGCGAGCCCGCCGTGGGGATCGATCACCTCGCCCGTCTCCGGATCGGCTGCCATGCCGTTGATGGTGAAGTCGCGGCGCGACAGGTCCTCGACCAAGTCGGAGGTGAAGCGCACCGACTCGGGGCGGCGGCCGTCGCGGTACTCGCCGTCGACGCGGAAGGTCGTCGTCTCTATGGACTGGCCTCGCCAACGCACGGTGACCGTGCCGTGCTTGGCCCCCGTCGGTATGACGCCGCGGAAGAGGCGCGTGACGTCCTCCGGCCGGGCGTCGGTCGCCACGTCCCAGTCGTTGACGGGCAGGTCGAGGAGGCTATCGCGGACCGCCCCTCCTACGACGAAACAGGAGAAGCCGGCCTCGCGGAAGACGGCGGCGAAGTCCCTGAGGTTCTTCGGTACGGCGATGCGCCTGGCCATGCCCATCGCCGTCACCTGATGAGCATGGCGTCGCCGTAGGAGAAGAAGCGGTAGCGCAGGCGCGCCGCCTCCCCGTAGGCGGCCAGGACGCGCTCCCTCCCGGCGAAGGCCGATACGAGCATGAGGAGCGTCGAGCCGGGCGTATGGAAGTTGGTGAACATGACGTCGACGGCCTTGAAGGCGTAGCCCGGGTAGATGAAGATGTCGGTGGAACCCGGCCCCGCGGCCAGGCCCTCGGGGCCCCAGGCGCTCTCCAGGGTGCGCACGCTCGTCGTGCCGACCGCTATGACCGGGCGCCCCTCGGCCTTGGCGGCGTTGACGGCCCGCGCCGTATCGTCTGGCACCGTGAAGCACTCGCTATGCATGCGGTGATCCTCTACGGCGTCGCTGCGCACGGGCAGGAAGGTGCCGAGCCCGACGTGCAGGGTCACGAAGCGCAGCTCGAGCCCGGCGGCCTTGAGGCCGGCCAGGATATCGTCGGTGAAGTGCAGCCCCACCGTGGGCGCGGCGGCCGAGCCGCAGCTCCGCGAGTAGACGGTCTGGTAGCGCTCCGCGTCCGCGGCCGCGTCGGCGCGGCGTATGTAGGGCGGCAGCGGCAGGTGCCCGTGCAGCTCCAGGTAGTCGTCGTCTATGTCGCGCGACATCCTAAGGACGCGTTCGTCCGGGCGCGCCTCGACGACCTCGGCCTCGACGCCGCCCGGCAGCGAGAGGCGCTTACCGGGCTTGAGCTTGGCCATGCGGGTGGCTATGGCGGCCCAGAGCAACTCGCCCGCGGGGCCTCGCTCCTGCCTGAGTAGCAGCAGCTCCACGGAGCCGCCGCCCGGGCTCGTCGCGTAGAGCCGCGCGCGGCGCACCCTCGAGTCGTTGAAGACCATGAGCCCGCCTGCGGGCAGGAAGGAGGCGAGCTCGGCTACGCTCGAATGGGTGAGCGCGCCTGAGGCCCTATCCATGACGAGGAGCCGGGAACGCCCGCGCTCCTCGCTCGGGACCTGGGCTATCAGCTCCTCGGGGAGCTCAAAATTGAAATCCGTCGTTAGCATTAGGTTTCCTATAGCCGAGGTGCTCGTAGGCCAGGGGCGTGGCCACCCGTCCCCGGGGCGTTCTCATGATGAAGCCCGATTGGATAAGGAAGGGCTCGAGGTAGTCTTCGAGGGTCTCGACGCTCTCGCTCGTCGACACGGCGAGGGTCTCCGCCCCGACGGGACCGCCGCCGAATTTCTCTATGATGGCCGCGAGCACGTCGCGGTCGTGGCGCTCGAGGCCGTAGCGGTCGACCTCCAGGCGCTCGAGGCCGTCGCGGACGACGGGCTCGGTAATGGCGCTCGAGCCGGCCACCTGGGCGAAGTCCCGCATGCGCCGTAAGAGCCGGTTGGCCACGCGCGGCGTGCCCCGGCTGGCCCCGGCCAGGGCCCCGGCCGCGGCGTCGTCGATGTCGGCGCCCAGGATGCCCGCCGAGCGCCGCAGGATGGCCACCGTATCCGCCTCGTCGTAGAAGCCTAGGCGGACCGATATGCCGAAGCGGCTCACGAGGGGACTCCCGACCATGCCGGCCCTCGTGGTGGCGCCGACGAGGGTAAAGGGCGGCAGGGGCAGCCTGAGGGTCCGGGCGGCCGGTCCCTGGCCTATGATGAAGTCGAGCTCGCCGTCCTCCATGGCCATGTAGAGCATCTCCTCTATGGCCGGCTTCAGGCGGTGTATCTCGTCTATGAAGAAGATAGACTTGGGCGCTAGCGTGGTCAGTATGCCCGCCAGGTCCTTGGGCTTCTCCAGGGCCGGGGCGCTCGTCACCTTGAAATCCACGCCCAGCTCGTGGGCTAGGATGCCGGCGAGCGTCGTCTTGCCGAGCCCGGGCGGCCCCATGAGGAAGACGTGGTCCAGGGCGTCTCCCCGCGCCAGGGCGGCCTTGATGAAGACCGACAGGTTGGCCTTGACTGAGGCCTGTCCGAGGAAATCGGCCAGGCGGCGTGGACGCAGGGCGTTCTCGCGTTCGTCCTCCGCGGGATCGAAGGCGGGCGACACTACGCCGCCCCGGGCGCCGCCCTTGCCGGCAGGCACCGCGGCCTCGCCTCTTGGTACGGCGTCGGGACCGGGCGCCGGGCTCTTCTCGGCCCTCATCGAACCGACAGCTCCACGATGGCCCGGCGGAAGAGCTCTCGCTCGAGCTCGGCGGGCTCGGTCGCCCTGTCTCCGGCCGGCGCGCCCGAGCCGGCGAGGGCGGCCTCCGCCCGGGCCAGGGCCTCGGCGACGCTCTTACGGTCGTAGCCCATGTCTATGAGGGCTCGCGCGATGTCCTCGTGCGGCCCCGACGGGGCGGGGCTCGCCGAGCCCAGGTTGGCCGGCAGCCGTCCCTTGAGCGAGAATACCAGCTTCTGCGCCGTCTTCTTGCCCATGCCCGGCACGGCCGACAGGCGCGACAGGTCCTCGGCCTCGAGGGCCGCCTCGAGTTCCGCCGCCCCAATGCCGCCTAGTATCTTGAGGGCCTGCTTGGGGCCAATGCCCTCGACGCCGAGGAGCTCCAGGAAGACGGCCCGCTCGGCCTCGTCCTTGAAGCCGAAGAGGCGCATCTGGTCCTCGCGGTGGAGGAGCCAGCAGAGCACGCGGGCCTCGTCGCCCAGGCGCCCGAAGGCGTCCACCGAGCGTGCGGGCACGGCGAATTCCCATTCTATGCCGTTATTGTCGACGCGTATGGTGTCGGCTCCCTTGTGGCAGAGCGTACCGCGAATGGCGTTGATCATCGTGGGGGCGATTATAGACGCTAGGAGCGGGCCGCGGCAACAGCGGATAGGCCGAAGGCCCGTCCCTGGCAGTGGCAGAGCGCCACGGCCAGCGCGTCGGCGGCATGGTCGGGCCTCGGGATATCGCGCAGGCCGAGGACGAGGCGCACGAAGGCCTGGACGTCCTCCTTGCCCGAGCGGCCGGAGCCCGTGGCCGCCTTCTTGACGTCCATGGGGCCGTACTCGCTCATGCCGAGCCCTCGGTCCCGGCAGGCCAGCCGTATCACGCCCCGGGCCTCGGCGACGCCCAGGGCGCTCGTCACGTTACGGGAGAAGTAGAGCGACTCCATGGCCGCCTCGGTCGGTCCGTACTCGCCTATGACGGCCGCGAGGCTGTCGCGTATCTGGGCCAGGCGCTCGCCCGTATCGGCGCCGGCCTTGGTCGCAATGCAGCCGTGCCCCCTGTAGACGAAGCGGGCGCCGTCCAGGTCGACGACGCCCCACCCCACGGCCGCGAGGCCGGGATCTATGCCGAGGACGCGGACTCGCTCGGATCCGCGCATGCGGGCCTATTCTTCTTCTTCCTCGGGCAGCTCGGCGTTGTGGTAGACGTTCTGGACGTCGTCGTTCTCCTCGAGCTTGTCGACGAGCTTCTGGATCTTGGAGCCGGAATCCTTGTCGGGGCTCACGTAGGTGGCCGGGATCATGGATATCTCGGCTCCGTCGGTCTCCATGCCGGCGCTCGTTATGGCGTTAAGCACGCCCTCGAAGGCCTCCGGGGTGGTATAGACGACAACCTCGCCGTCCTCGTTGACTATGTCGTCGGCGCCGCCCTCGAGGGCGACCTCCATGACCTTGTCCTCGGCGAACTTCTCGCCGTCGAGGGATATGACGCCCTTGCGCTCGAAGAGGCGCAGTACCGCGTTGCTCGTAGCCAGGGAGCCGCCCGAGCGGGTCAGGATGTTGCGAACCTCGGCGGCCGCGCGATTCTTATTGTCGGTCAGCACCTCGATGAGTATGGCCACGCCGCCGGGGGCGTAGGCCTCGTAGACGAGTTCCTCGTAGGTGGTAGCGCCGAGCTCGCCGGTACCCTTCTTGATGGCCCTATCGATGTTGTCCTTGGGCATGTTAGCGCCGCGGGCCTTGAGGACGGCGGTACGGAGCCTGGCGTTGGTATCGGGGTCGCCGCCGCCCATGCGGGCCGCGATCGAGATTTCCTTGATCAGCTTGGTGAACATCTGGCCGCGCTTAGCGTCGGCAGCGCCCTTCTTATGCTTGATCGTCGCCCATTTACTATGTCCTGACATGACAGCTCCTTACCGTGCGGAATCGCGGGGGTTCATAACGTAGGCTTATGGTTAGCGTTCCTGGGCGTTAATACTAACACACGGCGCAATTTACTGTCAATGTTTGGACAATACGTCACAATAGCGCATTAAAGCGCGTCGTACGATGCTCGCTTGATAGACTCATCCGGGCTTGCGGGCAAGGATGCTTTTAAAAAAAGGCCGGGGCCCCGATCCGAGAGGATCGGAGGCCCCGGCGATGCGAACCTAGGGGCGGGCGCCCCCGATTCAGGCCTTCTTAGCAAGGACGATCTTGTTCTTCTTCACGCCGTCCTGGATCAGGTCGATGCGAAGCTTGTCGAACCAGGCGAAGTCGAAAGGCTTCTTACCGCGCACGGTTTGCTTGACGGCTGCCTCGAGATCGTCCCGGCATTCCTCGCAGAGATCGTATTCGCGTATGTGGAAGAATGTCCTCGTAGGGATGGGATCTATTACTTCTTTCTTGCAGACATCGCAGAACAGGTGTTTCATACTGCACTCCTCGATTGCGGTCGATGCGGACGATTCTATAGTATACGATTCGTATTGTCGAGAGGAATAACGATAGCCTCGAAAGCGAAGGGCGGCGGCGGCCGCGGGAATGGAGCAGGCATGCGCGATTTTCAACTAGGCGACAGCGTCTTCAACGAGGCGCGGCCGCTCGTCATAGCAGAGGTCGGTACCGGCCATCGCGGAGACCCCGTCAAGGCGGCCGAGCTCATACGCGCCGCCGCGGAGGCGGGCGCCGACTGCGTCAAATTCCAGCACGTCTACGCCGACGAGATCATCCACCCTGCCACGGGGCTCGTGCCCCTCCCCGGCGGCCCCACGCCGCTCTACGACGTCTTCAGGTCGCTGGAGACCGGCCCGGACTTCCTGGCGGCGCTCAAGGAGCGTACCGAGGAGGCCGGCGCTATCTTCCTGTGCACGCCCTTCGGCCTTAGGAGCGCCCGGGAGCTTCGCGCCATAGGCGTCGAGGCCATGAAGCTCGCTAGCCCCGAGCTCAACCACGCGGAGCTACTCGACGAGCTCGCGTCCTACGGCCTCCCGACGATAGTCTCGAGCGGCGTATCCCGGCTCGCGGACATCGAGTTCGCGCTCGCCAGGCTGTCCGCCCGCGACCCTGGCAACGCCCCGGCCTCGGGACGAGACGGCGCGCCGGCCAGGGGCGGCCTCGCCCTCCTCCACTGCGTGACGGCCTACCCGGCGCCCGAGGCCGACTATAACCTACGGATACTGCCGTCGCTCGCCGCGCTCCTCGGGCTGCCCGTCGGCGTATCCGACCACTCGATGGATCCCTGCCTGGTACCGAGGCTCGCCGTGGCCTCGGGCGCCGCCATCGTGGAGAAGCACATCTGCCTGTCGCGCCTGGACGACGGCCTCGACGACAGGATAGCCCTGCAACCCGATGACTTCGCCGCCATGCGCGCGGGCGTGCACGCCACGGCCCGCGCCCTGTCCGAGGGCGGGGAGGCGGCCGCGCTAGCCGAGCTCGAGGACGCCTACGGGCCTGAGCGCGTCCGGGCGGCCCTGGGCGACGGCGTCAAGCGCCTGGCCCCGAGCGAGGAGGCCAACTACGGCCGAACCAATCGCTCGCTCCACGCGCTACGGCCCATACGGGCCGGGGAACGCTTCGGTACTGACAACGTGGCGGCGCTCAGGACCGAGAAGGTGCTGTCGCCCGGCCTCGAGCCCCGCTACCTGAGCCTCGTCCTAGGGCGCCTGGCGGCGCGGGACGTGGGCGACGGGGAGGGCCTCTCCTGGAACGACCTGGGGGCTAGGTAAAGGAGACGATGGTCTTACCGTGGCCGCCCTCCTCGGGGCGCGCGTAATGGAAGTCCTTGACGCCGGGGTAGCGAGCGAGGGTCTCCCGGACGCCCTGTTGCAGGACGCCCTCGCCGGTGCCGTGGATGACGGAGAAGCCCGACAGGTTATCGAGCGTAGCCGCCTCTAGCTGGCGCTCGAGGGCCTGAACGGCCTCGGAGAGCCTATAGCCGCGTATATCCAGCTCGAGGACCGCCCGGTTCGAGCGCTGGGCGCTCGCCTCGATCGATATGGTGGGCGCCCGGGGCTCGAGAGCCGCCGTTGGCTCGAGGTCGGCCGCGTCTACCGTCAGGCGCAGCGCGTCGGTCTCGACGAGCCACCGGCCGCCCTTCACGGCCCGGACGGCCACGCCGCGCCTGCGGCCGGGCAGCACGATGACCGGCGAGCCCTCGCGTATCTCGCCGGGGCGGGCGGCGGGCGCCTTGAGCTCGCGCTCCAGGGCCACGGCCTCGCGCTCGGCCTGCCCTACCTCCGCGTCGAGCGTCGCCATGAAGTCCTTGACCGCCTGGGTCTTCTCCTTGGTGAGCTCGCCCTCGCGCAGCTCGCGCACGAGGTTCTCCAGCGTCTTCCTGCTCTCCGAGAGCAGCGCCTTGAGCTCGCCCACGCCCTGGGCGCGCAGCTCGGCCTCGCGCTGGCGCAGCCTGAGCTCCTTGAGGTCGGCCTTGCGCTGCTCCTCCATGGCATCCTTGAGGCGTTTCTTCTCCTCGTCGCGGAGCGAGTCTAGCTCTCGGTGCTTGTCCGACAGGCCCCGTATGAGGGCGGATATGTCGGTGCGCTCGTCGCGCAGGTAGCGCCCGGCGCCCTCGAGCACCGCCTCGGCCAGGCCGTTGCGCCTGGCTATGTCGAGGGCCCGGCTCTCGCCGGGCACGCCCATGACTATGCGGTAGGTGGGCGACAGCGTGTCCTTGTCGAAGTCGACCGAGGCGTTGAGGACGCCTTCCTTGGTGTAGCCGAAGTTCTTGAGTATGCCGTGGTGCGTCGTGACGAGGGTCAGGGAGCCGCGGCCTATGAAGAGGTCGAGGAGGGCCATTGCTATGGCGCAGCCTTCCTCCGGGTCGGTGCCCGAGCCCAGCTCGTCCAGGAGCACGAGGCTGCGGCCCGTGGCGCCCCCTACGATGGCCGAGATGGACTTCATGTGGCCCGAGAAGGTGGACAGGGACTGGTCCATGGACTGCTCGTCGCCGATGTCGGCCCACACGGCGTCGAAGACGGGCAGCGCGGAGCCGTAGGCCGCGGGCACGGCCAGCCCGTACTGGTTCATGAGGGCGAAGAGGCCGGCGGTCTTCAAGGACACCGTCTTGCCGCCCGTGTTGGGCCCGGTGACGATGAGGGTCCGGGCGCCCTCGGGCATGCGCAGGTCTATGGGCACGGCCTTGGAGCCGAGGACGGGATGGCGGGCCCTGTGGAGCTCTATGCCGGAGGCGCTCTCGGAGGCGAAGACGCCGTCGTTCATGTGCGAGTAGCGGGCCTTGGCATAGGTGGCGTCGAAGCCGGCCAGGGCCTCGCGGGACTCGCGCAGGGCCGGCACGTGGGCCCGCAGCCTAGCCGTGGCCTCGCGCAGCACCCGCGCCAGCTCGCGCTGATAGCGCGCCTCCTCCTCCACGAGCTCGTTGTTGCGCTGCACGAGGGCCTCGGGCTCCAGGTAGACGGTCTGGCCCGTCGACGAGACCTCGTGCACTATGCCCTTGAGCCGGGCCTTGGCGCCGGCCTTGACGGCGAGCACGGTACGCCCGTCGCGCTGCGTGGGTACGTCGTTCTGGAGCATGGCGCGAGTCGCCTCGTCCTGGAAGAAGGACGCCGTGGTACGCTCTATGTCCTGGTTAAGGCGCCGTATGCGGTCGCGTATGTCCCGGAGCTCGGGCAGGTCGCGTATCTCGCCCTCCGGGCTCACGATGCGGAAGGCTATCTGGCTGACCGCCGATAGCTCGGGCGCGGAGCGGGCCTCGGCGGCCAGGGCCTCGTGCTCGGCCTGGGCCAGCCAGCGAGCTAAGGCCCCGTAGGCCTGGGCCCAGGAGCCTAGGGCCCAGAGCTCCTCGACCTGGAGGCTCGCGCCCTCCTTGGA
>CAZNNA010000102.1:0-2182 GCA_964573825.1 uncultured Treponemataceae bacterium | reverse complement strand
GGCCACGCGGAGCGCCTCCCCGATGGGCGCGAACCCTCCGGCCGGGGCGAAGCGCCCGTCGCGCACGAGGCGGCGCACGGCCTCGGCCCGGGCCTTGTCGTCGGCCACGGCCGCCGGGTCGCCAGAGGGCAGCGTCGAGCGCAGCCGGCCCGCCCCCTCCTCCGAGAGCGCGTAGCCTATGACGTCTTCCCGTATCCTATAGAAGTCCAGGAGCGACAGCGCGTGTTCGTTCATCGTGGTGGTCATTGCTCGTAGTCATCCTCGTCGTCGGCGTCGCGCCTGGGGCGGCCGACCTTCTTGGCGTAGGAGCGCGTATCCTGGAGCTCGGCCAGGATGCGCGCGTAGCTCTCGTAGCGGTCCTCGTGCATGTCGCCCGCCTCCACCGCGGCGGCTACGGCGCAGCCGGGCTCGTCCAGGTGCGTGCAGCGCGGCCCCAGGGCGCAGCGGCCGGCCAGGCGGCGTATCTCCGGGAAGCAGGCGCCCAGGGTGACCGGGTCTATGCCCCGGACGGCCAGCCGCCTGAAGCCCGGCGTGTCTATGACGCGCGTGACGCCGTCGGCCAGGACCGACAGCACCGCGGCCACCGTCGTGTGGCGCCCTCGCTCGTACTTCTCGCAGACCTCGCCCACCTTGAGGCCGAGGCCCGCCTCGATGGCGTTGAGGAGCGAGCTCTTGCCCACGCCCGACTGCCCCACGAAGGCGCTCGTCCTGCCCTGGACGCGCTCGCGGAGCGCCGGCAGGCCCTCGCCCGAGGCCACGCTCAGGGTCATGGTCTCGAAGCCTACGCGCCGGTAGTCGTCCATGCGCTCGGCCGTCTCCTCGTCGACTCCGAGGTCGGACTTATTGAGCGCGATGAGGAGGGGCAGTCCCTCCGAGGCCGGCTCCAGGGAGACGCGGTCTATGAAGCGCGGCCTGAAGGGCGGTAGCCCGGCGCTCGAGACGCAGACGACCAGGTCCATGTTGGCCGCTATGGCCTGGATGGCCTTGCCCTTCTCGTTGTAGCGCCAGAAGAGGCTGCGCCTGGGGCGCAGGGCCGCTATCATGCCCGTGCCGGCCGAGGCCGGTTCCCACTCCACCTCGTCGCCCGCGGCGAGCGGGTTGTAGAAGCCCTCGGCGCCCTTGAGCTTCTTGCCCTTGAGCTCGCAGCGGTAGGTCTGGCCGTCGTCGCCCAGGACCGAGAAGCCGTTGTTGGCCCCGGACAGAACGGTGCCGAGCCTCACGAGGGCCTCACGGCAGGGTTCCCGCGGGCGTAAGCGCGAAGGCCCTGGCGAAGCCCTCGTAGACATCGCCGAAGCCGCCGAGGCCGGTCAGGTACATCTCGTCCGGCTCCCGCGCGCAAGACTCGGCGCCGGGATCGGCGCTAGGATCGGGGCCCGCGCCGGTCGCCCCGGAGCCCCTCGCGCCTGGCGCGAGTATGTCGGCGAGCCGGGCGGCGACGCCCTCGCGGGAATCGACTATGGCCACGCCGGGCCCGGCGGCGCGGGCGAACTCGTCGTACAGATGCAGGAAGTGCGTGCAGCCGAGGACTATGGCGTCGACGCCTTCCGAGAGGAGCGCCTCGACGCTCGGGCGAACCGCGGCGAGCCGCTCCTCGGGACCGGCCGCCAGGTAGCGCCGCTCCACGAAGCGCACGAGCTCGCCGTCGCCGCGCATGACCACGGTCAGGCCGGAGGCCCAGCGCTCGGCCGACCGGCCCTCAGTGATCCGATGGCAGCGGCTTCCACCCGGGGTGCTCGAAATGCTTGCCGTACTGCTCGAGCGCGTGAACCACGCCCATGACCCCATCGCCGCGCGAAACATTTGCATCGCGGCCGCGCAAGGCCTCGTTGCCGGCCATCAGGTCGGCGAGGATGGCGTGCAGGACTTCGTCGGCCTGCGGATCGAGCTTGCAGTTCTGCACGATGTTCGCGACCTGGCGATCGATCTCGCCGCCGAGGGCGCCGTATTCCGAGGCCTTCAGCTTGCCGCGAGGCACCGCGGGCAAGACCGCGCCCACGGCATCGCGGATCACGGTCATGCTTTGACGCAGCGGCTCGTCGCCCTGCCATTTCCGGCCGTCGTTCAGGCGGAGGACCTGCTCGGCGGACGCGTGGCCGTGATCGTGCGCGGCACCGCTCGCCGCCCAGGCGGAAGGCCCGGCGATCGCGGCTCCGGCCAGCAGGCCGGCGAAAAGCACCGCGTG
>CAZNNA010000101.1:5435-10751 GCA_964573825.1 uncultured Treponemataceae bacterium | reverse complement strand
GCTCAGCTTCCGTAGCTTGGAGAGGGAGAATACCTGGAAGCCTCCGGAGTCCGTCAGGAAATTGCCCCTCCATCCGGTGAAGCCGTGCAAGCCCCCCGCCTGCCGTATGAGGTCATGACCTGGCCGCAGGTACAGGTGGTAGGTATTAGCGAGGATGATCTCGAAGCCTATCTCCTCCAGGGACTCCTTGGCGACGGCCTTGACGGTGGCGTTCGTGCCGACGGGCATGAACACGGGCGTCTTGACCCTCCCGTGCGGCAGGTCGACGTAGCCCGTCCTGGCGCTCGTCTTCGAGTCCTTGGCTACCGCGGTGAATATGCTTGGCGCGTGCATGGTGCCTCCGTGTCGTAGAGCCCGCGGTCATACGCGGCGAACCCTGAGGAGGGCCGCGACGATCAGGGCGAAGATGGCGATTGGCGCGAACGCGCCGGCGGCCGGGGATATGGACTCGTTCTTGGCTAGCAGCATCGTTATCATCTGCGTCACGTAGTATAGGGTCGCGGATATGAGGCTCAGGAGCAAGCTCATGAGGAGCACGTTCTTCTTGAAGCGCCCGACGAGGGCCGCCGAGAGGAGCGTCACTACGAGAGGCGTCAGGGCGTAGGCGAAGCGCCTCAGCAGCTCCGCCTCCTGGGCGGCGCTCGGTAGGCCGGCGCGCTTAAGGAATCGCAGGTGCCGCACGGCGTCCTCGAGCGGCATCTCCGCCAGCGGCTTGCCCCCGCCGTGAAAGGAATCGGGCGGCTCGGCGAGCGAGGCGTCCTCCCAGGTAGAGAGGCTCTGGTCCGCGAGGTTCCCGTCCTTCCAGTAGAAGCGCCTGACCCCCGTGAAGCGCCAAGCCTCCCCGGTCCAGGAGGCCGACTGGGCGTTGAGCCGAGAGAGGAAGGAGCCGTCGGCGTCTCGCTCGACGATGATGACGCCGGTCATGGCCTCGTTGCGGCGATCGAAGTACTTCACGTTCCAGATAGCCCGCCTATCGCGCGCCAGTATGGTCACGTCGGAGAAGCCTCCGGGCTCCCCGCTCCGTAGCATGGCGCGCGATAGCTCTCGCTTCTTGGCGGTACTCGGTATCACGACGCCGTCCTCGAAGAAGAAATAGGAGGCCGACAAGGCCAAGGCCAAGATCACCAGGGGCGCCATGAAGGACGACAGGGAGATGCCGGAGCCGAAGACGACTATGAGCTCGTTATGGGCGTACATGGTGCCGAGCGCGTACGACACGGAGAAGAGCGTGGCTATCGGCAGGGCCCAGCTTACGCTCGTGGGAAGGTGATAGAGCATGGAAAGGCCGATGGAGGCGAGCGGAACCTCGTTCTGGACGTACTGGACGATATTAGCGAACAGGTCCGCCATCTCTATGAGCAGCACGAAGAAGGTCAGCGATACCGCGAGGACGGGCACGAAGGACGAGGCGACGTAGGCGTCCACGGTCAGGGAGCGCCGCGATGCCCTCACGACGACCACCTGGCTACGAGGAGCGGGACCGCCGCCGCCAGCACGAGCAGGTTGGGCGCCCACATGGCCCAGAACGGGTCGAACCCGGTCCTTAGGCCCAGGGTCTGCCCGCCGAGGAGCATGGCCCAGTACGCGACCGCGACGAGGAGGCCTATGCCGAAGCCGACGGCCCTGCCGCTCTTCTTGGCCTTGGCCCCGAGCGGGAAGGCCAGGAACACGAAGCAGAGCGCTCCAGCCGGGATCGAGAACTTCTTGTAATACTCGAGGCGATAGATCTCGAGCGACCTATCCTTGAGCGGCTTGGCGGCCAAGCCGGCGTGCGCCTCCTCGAGCCCCGCTAGCCGCTCGGACGCCGCATCCAAGGCCGACATCGATCGAGAGCGCGACAAGTACTCATCGGCCAGGACCGAACGCTTCTCCCGTAGCTCGGCTCGCCGCGAGGCGACGCGCCCGGACAAGGCGTCTTCCTTGGCGCGTATAGCCGCGGCGACGTCCACGCTGCTCATCTCCCGAGGGCTCGTGCCCACCGAGAAATCTGCAAAACTAGTTAATAGTATATTATATTCCATCGAGTCAGCGGTGGAATACTCGAAGCGTTCCGGCCGCCTGGGATCGCTCTCCTGGATGAAGACGCCTCCCAGGCTCAGCGAGATGACGCCCTTCTCGTCGCCCCTGTCCACGAGGAGGGCGGACTCGGCGCTGATGACC
This sequence comes from uncultured Treponemataceae bacterium, assembly GCA_964573825.1. Lineage (GTDB taxonomy): Bacteria > Spirochaetota > Spirochaetia > Treponematales > UBA12059 > SZUA-370. The sequence goes on along the minus strand of CAZNNA010000101.1, from coordinate 8,591 downwards.
CGGGACTTGCCGTCCTTGGTTGCGTCAAGGATGACGATGTCCTCCATGGCTCCGTCGTCCATGCCGCCCATGACGATGGTGGTATCGCGGTAGCGCTTGACCGAGTACGGCCTAAGCTCGAGCGCGGGGGCCGTGGTGATGAGCTTCCTATAGAGCTTGCCGTAGTTGATGGTTCCCAGGGGCAGGAAGTAATCGTTCATGACGAACGACACCATGGAAAAGACGATCCCCAATACGACGAAGGGTAGCATGACGCTACGCCTCGGGATTCCCGAGGCGCGCATGACGAGCAGCTCGCTATCGCTCGATAGCCTTCCCGCGGCCATGAGGCCGCCCACGAGCGAGCCGAAGGGAAAGGACATGGCGACTATGGCGGGCATGGCATAGAGGACGAGACGAACCACGTCTCCGACCGGGGCCTTCTTGGAGAGGATATCCTCGGCCATGAGCAGGAGCTGGTTTATGAAGAAGATGATGAAGAAGAAAAGGAACGAGACGATGAAGGACAGGAGGAATTCCTTACCTACGTACGACCAGATGGTCGGCTGGAGCCTCCGCCGCGTCATGCCTACCTACCGGTCGAGCCGAATCCGCCGGAGCCGCGCTCCCTACCGCCTGGGACCGCCCTCTCGCCCGTATCGCCATCCGCCGCGGCAAGGCGGCCCAGCGTACCGTCGCTGACGACGAAGCTAGCCCTGCAGATCGGCGCCACGACCAGCTGGGCTATCCTATCGCCCGGCTCTATAGCGTAAGGCTCCGGTCCGTGGTTGTGCAGTACGACCTTGATCTCGCCCCGGTAATCGGAATCGATGGTCCCCGGCGAGTTGAGGCAGGCTACGCCGTGCCTGGCCGCCAGTCCCGAGCGCGACCGTACCTGGGCCTCGTAGCCCTCGGGCAGGACGAGGCGCAGGCCCGTCGGCACGAGGGCCGTGCAGCCGGGGGCCAGGACCAGGGGCCCCGCAAGGTGCGCACGGAGGTCGGCGCCGGCGGAGCCGGCGGTCTGGTACTCGGGAGGCCACGCGCCCTCCTCAAGCTCGATCTCGACAGTCGTCTCAGGCATCGCTCGGCTCTCCGATCTCGGCTCCCAGGATGTCGGCGCCGGCGCGTACGGCCCTGGCCCCGAGCTTCCCGTAGAGGAGAAGGCTCTCGCGCGACGGGTCCAGGTGACGACGCACGAGGGCGTTCACGCTATCAGTATCGACGGCTCCGGCTATCCGCTCGAGCGTCGCCGATAGCGGCTCCGACAGTCCGTCGTAGAGGAACTGCCGCGCCAGCCGCTTCATCCTGTACTCGGGATCCTCGGAGGCCAGGAGCAGGGTACCGCTCATCCGGCTCAGCGCCTCCTCTACCTCCACCTCCTCGAGCCCGGCCCGGTACAGGCCCTCGGCCTCTCGCCTATACGCGGCGGCGAAGCGAGGCAGCTGGGACGGCGTCGTCGAGGAAGAGACGCCCCAGAGGGCCGCCATGGACGACAGGCTGAACGAGCTCGCTATGCTATAGCACAAGCCCTGTTCTTCCCGAAGCCGCATGAAGAGCCGGGAGCTCATGCTCTCCCCGTAGGCCGAGCTCGCGGCCGAGAGGCGCCAGAAATCGTCCTCAGACATCCCATCGCCCAGGGAGGCGCCCGTGAATAGGTAGACCTGGTTGCCGGGGGCCCGTACCATGCGGCGTGCGCGCCGGAAACCGGGCCTATCCTCGTGCCCCGCGCGTAGGGCGGCCGCCAGCGTCGGCGCTCCGGGCCTCGCGGGTATGCCCGCTGCGACCCTGGAGGCTACGGCCTCGGGTTCCACGGCTCCGGCCACCGTTATGACCAGCGGCCCTCGCCCTAGGCGCCGGTCGTGGAAGCGAGCGAGTCCCTCGAAGGTCAAGCCGCGGACGTCCTCCACGCGGCCGGCTATGCGCCTGGCCGCTGGATGGCCCGCGAAGGCCATGGCGAAGAATTCGTCCTGGGCGGTCTCCTCGATATCGTCCTCCGCCGCGAGTATCTCGTTGGCTATGACGTCCTTCTCGCGCTCGAACTCGCCCGGGTCGAACCGGGGCCGGTAGGTCATGTCGAGCAGTATGCCCAGCGCGAGCTCCGCGTGGGCGGCCGGCGCTAGGCAATGGAGGCATACGCATTCTCGCTCGGTGAAGGCATTCAGGTAACCGCCCACGCGGTCGATGGCCCGGGACAGCTCCCTGGCGTCGCGCTCGCCGGCCCCCTTGAAGACCATGTGCTCCACGAAATGGGAAAGGCCGCGTTCGCCGTCGGCCTCGTAGGCGGAACCGACGGGGAACCAGAAGCCGATGGCTACGCCCGCCGAGGCCGGCATCCGGTCGACGAGCAGTCCTACGCCGGTAGCCGGCTCGTATCTATGGATCGTATCGTCCGAGGGTTGCATGTTCGCCTTATTCCTATGGCCTAGCGCCCCGAGGCGGAAGAGCCGCTTAGGGATCCTATCTCGGGAATGAATAAGGCCGCCCTCGCGGCCGGCCTTATCGGGGGATCTTGGACCTAAGGGCCCGGTCTACTTCTTCTGGCTCTGCTCTTCCAGGGCGTCGATGTACGACAGGTTGAGCCTGCCGAGCTTATCGACCTCGAGCAGCTTGACCGGTATGACCTGGCCTTCCTTGACCACGTCGCTCGCGGCCGCGACCCTCGTGCGGGAGAGCCTGGAGATGTGGACGAGGCCTTCCTTGCCGGGAAGGATCTCCACGAAGGCCCCGAAGTCCATGACGCGCTTGACGGTGCCCTGGTAGACGAGGCCGACCTCGGGATCCTCGGCTATGCCCAGGACCGCGGCCTTGGCCTCCGTGGAAGCCTTCTGGTTGGCGCCGAAGATGGTCACCATGCCGTCGTCGTCGACGTTGATCTTGACGCTGAACTGCTCGCACAGCGCCTTTATGTTCTTCCCGCCCGGCCCGATGATGGCGCCGATCTTATCCACGTCGATCTTGAAGGAGATGATCTTGGGCGCGAACTCGGATATGTCCGAGGCGGGTACCGCTATGGTCTTGTTCATGATGGACAGGATGTGCATCCTGCCGCGGCGAGCCTGCTCGAGGGCCTTGGTGAGGATCTCGGTGGACACGTTGGCGATCTTTATGTCCATCTGGAAGCCGGTGATGCCCTTCTCGGTTCCGGCCACCTTGAAGTCCATGTCGCCCAGGTGATCC